>JAGKUT010000103.1 GCA_021152765.1 Actinomycetes bacterium | reverse complement strand
CAATTATATATATAATTAAACAATAAAATATCTATATAGTTATTTGTTCCATAATCACTTATTTTGTATTCACTTTTAATAAATGAATATCCTTCTCCTAATTCTTTTAAAAAATTATCAATATCTTCTAGTATTAACTGTTCTAAAACTTTTTCTGTTATTTCATCATAGTTGTTTGTATTTTTTATAAGTATTGGATGTTTTATATAGTCTTCAATTTCATTATCTTTGTTTTCAATTAATTTTTCTTTTGTTTTATCATCTAATCTTTCGTATTCTTTGTTTTTAATTTTCTCTTGAAGTTGTCGCTTACTTAAATTATTTTTTTTACATTCATTTATGTAATACTTTATTTTGTTTATATCTTTTAGTGCAAGTATGATACTATAGTGTGTCCATGATAATATTGCAGCCAGCGGTTGCAATAATACATTTTTCGAAAAAAACAAATAATATGTTCTCATGTTATACAAATTTCTCCAGGAATATCCTTTTCCTAATTCATCCGTTAGTTTTTTGAATATTCTTTTATTAGTTTGTTTCCATATGTTGCTTTTTCTTCTCCACCTTGTGCTTCTACTAGTAATTTTCCTATTTTATAATATCCTTCCAATTCTCTTTTATTTTTACTATAGTCTTTTACTTTCTTATATGTTTCAATGTCAATTATTTCACTTTTTATTTCATTATAATAATTCATATTTTATCCTCCTTATGTCATTCATTTACTGTTAAATATGTTGTTTGATATATATTTTTATTATTACAATAGTGCATTACAAATTTATTATCTTTTTTACATACTATTATTCCAATTGTATTATTTTGATTTATATTTTTTACATTTTCATCAATATAATTCATGTATGTTTGTATTTGGCCAATGTGTTCTTTCCTTAATTCTGTAATCTTTAATTCTACTACTATATAACAATTATATTTAATATTAAATAATAGCAAATCAATATAATTATTTATTCCATAATCACTTATTTTGTATTCACTTTCTATAAAAGCATAGCCATCACCTAATTCCTTCATAAAGTCAGTAATATTATCCATTATTGTATATTTTAATGCTTTTTCTGAAACAATATTCATTTCTTTATTTATTTTTATTAATATAGGTTTCTTTATATAATCTCCTATTTTGGTTTTTTCTTTGCTTATTAGTTTTTGTTTAGTATTTTCATCTAGTCTTTCATATTCTTTGTTTTTTATTTTATTTCGTAATTCTCTAATACCTAATCTTTGTTCTTCTGTGATTTTTATGTAGTAATTAATTTTATTTATGTCTTTTATAGATAGTAATTCAATATAATGCGACCAGCTTAAAAGGGCAGACAGTGTTTGCCCTTTTTGAAATATGTAGAATTTTCTCATCAATTTTAAATTTCTTGTTGAATATCCTTTTCCAAATTCTAGTGTTAATTTTTGAGAATATTCTTTTATTACTCCATCTCCATATTTAGCTCTTTCTTCTCCTCCTTGTGCATCTATTAATAATTTTCCTATTTTATAGTACCCTTCTATTTCTCTTTTATTCTTACTGTAGTCTTTTACTCTTTTATATGTTTCAATGTCAATTATTTCATTTTTAATTTCATTGTAATAATTCATTTTTTCCTCCTATCATAAAAGCAGATTATTCATCTGCTTCTGATTTTTTTGTTGAAAGAAATGAAACTTTTTCGGCTATAAGTTCTATACCGTTATGCTTTATTTCATTTTCTTCATAAGTTGTAGATTGTAGTCTTCCTTTTATTGCGACTAGGTCTCCTTTCTTACAGTATTCAGCAGTGTTTTCTGCTACAATACTCCATAGTTTACATGGTAGAAAATCTGTGTCATATTGTCCATCCATGTTTTTGAAACTTCTTGGAACTGCAAGTGTTAATTCTGCAACTTTATATCCATTTTCAGTTTCGTGTAGTTCTAAATCTTTTACGATTCTTCCTACTATGATTGCTGTATTCATCATATACATTTCTCCTTTCGTGATAACTATATATTATTTAGAAAAATGGTGCAAATGAGTGTTTTTAACGATTTGCATAAAAAAAATGACAGATATTTAAAATCTGCCTAGGCAAAAAATAAAAATCTGCAAGTTTTTTTTTGCAGATTAATAAGTTTCGTATTTTCGCAATTTTTTTTATTTACATTTTAATTCTATTCTTTTATTTGTAATTTCTTTTGTATTTTTATCAATATTAAATATTATTTTTGAGTTTTTTTCACATTTTTTTAATTTTTTTAAATCTGTTTCATCTTCTGTACTTGCATTTTCAATATCTTCTAGTGTTATTGTTACTTCATCTATATTTTCTACTACTTTCATATAGTTTTCATAATATTTTTTTGCGTTTTCCTCAAATATTTTTTCTTTATTTGTACATCCTGTTAGTATAATAAGTGGTATTAATAAAACTATTTTTTTCATAAATCCTCCTTAAAAATAATTTTTTAATAATGCATTTAATTCTACTGCATATTCCATTGGAAGTTCTTCTCTAAATCTTTCTATAAATCCCATTATTAATAGTTCTTTTGCTTTTTCTTCTGATATTCCCCTACTCATCAAATAGAATAGTTTATCTTTATCTATTTTTGATACTGTTGCTTCATGTTCTATGCTCGATGTATTATTTGATACTTTATTTTGAGGGATTGTATCGCTTTTTGATTTTTCATCTAGTATTATTGTATCACATTTTACTAATGCGTGTGAATGGTGAGCTTTATCTGTTATATTTACTGTTCCTCTATATGTTGCTTCTCCACCGTTTAATGCGATTGATTTACTTATGATATTACTTTTTGTATGTGGGGCTAAATGTATCATTTTGGCTCCTGCATCTTGGATTTGTCCTGTTGTTGCGACTGCAATTGATATACAGTTTCCACTTGCGTATTCTCCATTTAATATACATGATGGATATTTCATATTTGTTTTAGATCCAATATTACCATCTATCCATTCCATTGTTCCTGAATCACTAACGATTGCTCTTTTTGTTACTAAATTATATACATCATTTGACCAGTTTTGTATTGTTGTATATCTACATTTTGCGTTTTTCTTTACATATATTTCTACTACTGCTGCATGTAAGGAGTCTGATGTATATGTAGGAGCTGTACATCCTTCCATATAGTGTAATTCTGAATCTTCATCTACTATTATTATTGTTCTTTCAAATTGTCCCATGTTTTTTGAGTTTATTCTAAAATAACTTTGTAATGGTCTATCCAGTTTTGTTTTTGGTGGAATATATATAAATGTTCCTCCACTCCATACTGCTCCATTTAGTGCGGTATATTTATTTTCATCGTATTTTACTAGTTTGTTAAAGTATTCTTTAAATAATTCCGGGTATTTTTTTAGTGCTGTATCGGTATCACAGAATATAACATTTTTATCTTCTAATTCTTGTATCATATTGTGATATATTACTTCACTTTCAAATTGCGCACCTACTCCTGCAAGGTATTTTTTTTCTGCGTCTGGTAATCCAATTTTACAAAAAGTTTCTCTTGCTTCTGTGGGAACATTTTCCCATTTATCATATATTTTATCATCTATTTTTTTATAGTAATTTATTATATCAAAGTCTATTTTTAATTCTGGTCCAAATTTTGGATTGTTTAGTTCTTTAAATTTTTTATATGCATTTAGTCTAAATTCTTTCATCCAATCTGGTTCTTGTTTTATATTTGATATTTCTATTACTTTATTTTCATCTATG
>JAGKUT010000102.1 GCA_021152765.1 Actinomycetes bacterium | reverse complement strand
AACATAAAACATATTATACTATAATCAGACTTAATTCCGTTATTTTATTAAAACGGACTTTCAAATAAAAATTAACGATTATTGAAAAAAGTTAACTTTTTGGTTGACTTTTTTTATGTTTTTTAGTAGAATTGTACTTGGTACATTTATTTATCCCACATTTTAATGAGCCCTGGGAAAGCTTATTAAATTGTAATGGAGAAAGGAAAATATTATGAAAGATTCTTATATGCAAAGAAAAGAAGATATAGTACGTAATTGGTATGTTATCGATGCTGAAGGAATGAATTTAGGTCGTTTAGCTACTAAGGCTGCTCATATCTTAAGAGGTAAGCATAAACCAACATACACTCCAAATATGGATTGTGGAGATTATGTTATTGTTGTTAATGCTTCAAAAGTTAATTTAACTGGTAATAAGTTAGATGACAAAATTTATTATAACCACAGTGGTTATACTGGCGGATTAAGAGAAAGAACTGCACGTGAAATGAGAGATAATTATCCTGTTGAAATGGTTGAGAGAGCTGTTAAAGGTATGCTTCCAAAGGGAAGATTAGGACGTTCTACTTACAAAAAATTATTTGTTTATGCAGGTAGTGAACATCCTCATATGGCACAAAAGCCAGTAAAGATGGACTAAGGAGGGTTTTAAATGGCTAATAAAAGAGTTTTTTTAGGTACAGGTAGAAGAAAATCTTCTGTTGCTCAAGTTAAGATGGTTCCTGGTAAAGGAAAAATCACTGTTAATGGCAGAGATGTTAGAGATTTCTTTCCATATGAAACTAATGTTATGGATTTAAAACAACCTTTAGTTGCTACTGGAACTGAAGAATCATTTGATATCGAAGTTAAAGTTAATGGTGGAGGATTTACTGGAGCTACTGGAGCTATTAGATTAGGTATTACTCGTGCATTGTTAGAGTATGATAAAGCTAATGAAGATAGTGAAAATAGTTACAGAAAAATCCTTAAGAGAGCTGGATTTATTACAAGAGATTCTCGTGTTAAAGAACGTAAGAAACCAGGTCTTAAAGCAGCACGTCGTGCTCCACAATTCTCAAAGAGATAATATATTGCAGTTCAGAGATACAATTATGTATCTCTTTTTTTTATTTTTTGGTATAATAATCATGGTGATTTTTATGAGATTGAGTCATGACTGGAAAGATTATAAATTAATTGATGCGGGTAATGGTGAAAAGTTAGAAAGTTGGAATGGTGTTGTTTTAAGGAGACCTGATCCTCAAGCTATGTGGCCTATTAATGGTAATTGGGGTAAAGTTGATGGCTTTTATCACAGAAGTGATAAAGGTGGAGGTTATTGGGATTTTTATAAGAAGTTAGATGATTATTGGACTGTTAATTATAAAGATTTAACTTTTAAAGTTAGTCCTACTAATTTTAAGCATACTGGTTTATTTCCTGAACAGGCTGTTAATTGGGATTTTATGATGGATAAGATTAAGAATAGTAATCGTCCTATTAAGGTTTTAAATTTATTTGCATATACTGGTGGAGCGACTATGGCGTGTAGTAGTGCGGGAGCTATAGAGGTAGTTCATGTTGATGCTTCTAAAGGTATGGTTTCTTGGGCTAAGGAAAATATGAATTTGTCTCATTTAGAGAATAATAAGATTAGATTTATTGTTGATGATTGTTTGAAGTTCGTTCTTCGTGAGGCTCGTCGTGGTAATAAGTATGACGCAATTGTTATGGATCCTCCAAGTTATGGTCGTGGACCTAATGGTGAAGTTTGGAAGTTTGAACATAATTTATATAATTTGATTACTGCTTGTATGGATATATTATCTGATGAGCCATTGTTTTTTTTGATAAATGCTTATACTACTGGTATTTCCAGTACAGTTTTATATAATATTTTGAAGACTACTATGGTTCCTCGTTTTGGGGGAGTAGTTGATGCGGATGAAGTTGGATTACCTATTGTTTCTAATGATTTGATTTTACCTTGTGGTATTTGTGGAAGATGGCAGTCTAATGATTAAGATTTTATATGAGGACAATCATTTATTAGTTGTTGTTAAGCCTATTAATATGCCTGTTTGCGAGGATAGTAGTGGTGACTTAGATTTACTTACTTATTTAAAAGGTTATATTAAAGATAAGTATAATAAACCTGGTAATGTTTATTTGGGTTTAATTCATCGCCTTGATAGACCTGTAAGTGGAATTATGGTTTTTGCGAAGACTAGTAAGTGTGCTTCTAGGTTAAGTGAACAAGTTAGAAGCGGTAAGCTTCATAAGAAGTATTATGCGGTTATATGCGGTTCTTTAAAGGGTAGTGGAGTTTTTAATGATAAATTATTAAAGGATAGTCGTACTAATATGGTTTGTGTTGATTCTCGTGGTAAGGATTCTAGTCTAGAGTATAATGTTATTTCTTCTAAAGGTAATTTTTCTTTAGTTGATATAAATTTAATTACTGGTAGGTCTCATCAAATTCGTGTTCAATTTTCTAGTCGTGGTTATCCTTTATATGGTGATCAAAGATATAATAAGAGTGCCTCTGTTGGTGAGCAAATTGCGTTATTTTCTTATTATTTGAGTTTTTTTCATCCTATTAGTGGTGATTTGATTGAGTTTATAGAGGATATTCCTAATAGAAAACCTTTTGATTTATTTAAGGACAATTAATTTGTCTTTTTTATTTGTATTATTTTTTTGTTATGATATAATATATTTAGAATGGGATGGTAAGATGAGTGATAGAAAATTAAATTATAAGTTATTAAATATTATTTTAGTTTTAGGTATATGTTTTTTGTTTTATAATACAATAGGTTTATGGAAGTATGTTATTGATAAGACTATAGCAATTGTTTCTCCTTTTATTATTTCTTTTGCGATAGCGTATGCTTTATATCCTTTTTTATACAAATTACAGGCTCGTGGTGTTAGAAAGTCGTTGGCGTTATCTTTGATTATGACTTGTATTGTTGGATTTTTAATTATATTAATCAAGTTATTAATTCCTATTATTTCTGAGCAAATTGGAGCGTTAAGCAGTGCGATATTATCTTTTGTTCAGGATATATCTAATAAATATAATATTGATTTTAAGTCTTTTCAGAAGAATTTGACTGATATTAATGGTTTAGTTAATAGTTATGGTAAGTCTTTTAGCGATTTTTCTTTTTCATTTATTTCTAAGTCTATTAATTTTTTAAGTAAGTTTATTATTTGTTTTATTACAACTATTTATTTTTTAATTGATATGGATAGAATTAGGGATAGATTGAAAAAACTATTAAAAAGACATCATAAGAAAACATTTAATTATTTAAAGAGAATTGATTATGAGTTGAGTCAATATTTTGTTGGGTTAGAGAAGTATATTATAATTCAATTTATTGAGTATACTATAATATTCTTCTTAATTGGACATCCATATTATTTATTATTAGGTATTTTATGTTCTGTTACTACGATTATTCCTTATTTCGGTGGTATATTTGCGAATATAATTGCTTGTATTACTGCTTTCTTTATTTCTACTAAGTTGTTTATTTTAACTTTAATTGTAGCGTTTATTTGTCCTAATATTGATGGTTATATTATTTCTCCTCGTGTTTATGGTAAGACTAATAATATTCCAACTTTATTAACAATTTTTGCAGTTTTTGCGGGTGGCGTATTGTATGGCGTTGTTGGTATTATTATTGCGCTTCCTTTAGCGATTATATTACTTGCTACTTACAGATTTTATGAAGACGATATTGTAGATAGATTAGATGATATAAAAATTAAAAAGT
>JAGKUT010000002.1 GCA_021152765.1 Actinomycetes bacterium | reverse complement strand
TTTTATCAGGATTATTTCCGTTTATCATTATAAAAGCGGCAATAAATCTAGAAAAGAAAAAACTCCGTTAAAAAACGGAATTTAGTCTAAAAATTTACGCTATTTTTCGTTATTTTGATATAATTCTTATTAGAATAGGTGATTATATGGAGAATAAGAAGGGGAATGCTTTTACTTTGATTGAGTTATTGGCTATTATTGTAATATTAGCTATTATTGCGGTGATAACTGTACCAATTATATTGAATATTATTGAGAATTCTAAGAGAGGTGCGGCTACTGATAGTGCTTATGGATATAAGGATGCAATTGATAAATTTTATGTATCAAAATTATCTATTGATTCTGGGTATAATATTCCTGATGGATTACATACTTTGAATGATTTTGATACTATGGGTGTTACTGTTAGTGGTAAGAAACCTGCGGGTAATTCGTTTTTAAAAACGGTTAAAAATAAAGTTATACAAGGGTGTTTACAGTATGATGAGTATAAGGTTGAATTTATAGATGGTAGACCACAAAATGCTCAAAAAGGAACTTGTAAGACTGTAGAAGTAGTATATGTTGATGTTAATGAAAATGGTAAGATTGATATGGCTGATACTGTTAAGATTGAAAATGATGAATTTTATGTATTAGAAGAACCATTTGGTGGTAAGGTTAAATTACTTCCTAAGTATAATTTAGATTCTAATTCAAGACAATCAAGTAGTAACAGTTTATCACTAAGTTTTAGTTCTACTCAGTATTATAATGGTCATTTGAGTAATTATCCAAGGGATAAATATGATGGATATTATGTTTATACAAGGGATACGACTAATAACTTATATAGTTATGTTGAGAATTATAAGAATTATTTAGTTGAATTAGGTGCTTATTTTGTTACTGATGCGCGACCAATGTCATATGAGGAAGCAAAAAATGCAGGCTGTAAATCTCTTATAGAGTCTAATCCTAATAATTCTTGCCCTAGTTTTTTTGGAAATTACTTTTGGCTTGGTTCTGCTGGATATATAAATGGTGATGCAAATCAATGGGTATATTATTATAGTCCTTATACTAGATATTTAAATGCAACAATAGGTACTAGTACAGTTAATTCTATTGGTGTTCGTCCTTTGATAGAAGTAATTGAATCTGGAATAACAGATGAATATAGATTAACATATGATTCAAGAGGTGGTTCTCAGGTTGAATCTAAAACTATAGTTACAGGTACAAAGGTTGGAACACTTCCTGTTAACCCTACTAAGGATGGTGCAATATTTGAAGGCTGGTATACTGATAAAGAATATACTTCTGAAAAGTTAACTACTGAGACAATACCTGTAGGAAGTACAACATACTATGCAAAATATGCATTGTCTAAAGCTGAATATACTGATACTGATGGCAGTGGTACTATTAATTTAGGAGATACTGTTAAAATATTGGATGATGAGTTTTATGTTATTGCTGCTCCTTCTGGTGGTAAAGTTAAAATACTTCCTAAATATAATTTAAATACAGGTTCAAGACAGGAAAATGGTCATAATCCAAGTGTAGCTTTTTCAGGTTCAACTTATTGGACAAGTAATTCTAATAATTATAATTTGGATTCATATAATGTTCGATATGTGTACAGAGATAAAAATAATGAAGATACAAATAATAATTTGAAAACATATATTAATAATTATAAAGACTATTTATATTTGCAAGGTGCAGAGTTTGTTACTGATGTGCGTTTAATGTCATATGAGGATGCAAAAGTAGCAGGCTGTAGGACTTATTCACAAGGTAATTCAAATAATTCTTGTCCTCAATTTTTTGGAAATAGAAGTTTTTGGTTTGGTTCTAGTGATAATGATGGTGCTGTATATTATTATAGTTCTTATTATAAAAGTTTAGAGATTGGTAATGGAACTTTATCAGGTTGTGCTATTCATCCTATGGTAGAAGTAAGTGAATCTGCGTTACAATAAGAAACTACATTAATGTGGTTTCTTTTTTATTGACTAGTTTTAGTATTTGTGATATCCTTTATTTAGGATAGGAGTGGTGTTATGAGAAAGATGGATTTCAAAGAAAAATGTGTTTTTGAGACAAAAGATTGTTTTAATATTTTAAGTTCTATTAGTAACAATGTTATGATTAATAATCTAATAAATGATTTAATTAATTATAATGGAGTTACTAATTTTTTTTGCGATAATAACAACTATGCTTTTAAAAATGAGAAGGGTGAATATGTTTACATATTTATAAGTCCTGATAATGTTTATGTTAAGAATAATTTAGATGGTAATGATCATGAACTTAATTATCATTTGAATTCTAATAATAGTGTGGATATTGATATTACAATTTATTCTAAAGTAGAGTGTCCAAATTATGATGAGAATAGAACTGTTGAATGTTTGATTAAGTATGATTCTAATGGTGATTTAATTTTAAATAGAAAGTCTTGTACAAGTTATTTAAGTAGTGATGATGTTGATATGAATAATCAATTGAAAAATGCTTTATATGAGAATTATAGAGTGGTTACTAGTGATTATCTAGTTGATGGTAATATTGTTAGGGAGAAAGTTACTAATTATTTTAATCAGCCTGATTTAGATTCTAAAGAATATTATTATAGTGAGTATGAAGTTGGTATGTTTGGAAGTGGTGATGCTTCTAAATATATTAATCCTAAGTTTAATAAAGTTGATTTATGTGAAGTGAAAGGCTTTCAAAAAGTTAAGTCGTTTATATAAAAATGTATTGATATTTTATAAAAACCTGCTATACTATATCACTAATAGGAGGAATGCTTATGTTATTTATTGATGGTGAACTTGAATTTGATTGTGAATTTGATTTTATTATTTCAAAAATCAAAGAAGTTACTAATAATTATGCACTTCTTAAATATACTGCAAATAGTATAAGAAAAAATAATGGGATATTGGTAGTTAAAAATATCACTGATAATAAGTGTGAGTTTGGTTTTAAAAATGAGGATGATTCAGATCTTCATATAAAAATAAATAATAGTAAGATTTATATTAAGAATAATAATTTAAATTATAGAGAAAAAATAACATATGAAAAATCTCATGATGGAATAAAGATAGAATTCTTTGGTAATTATCGTAAATATGGAGAACGTGGAATTGTTGAACTTGAAAAGATAGAGGAAGAGAGCTATTATGATAATAATAAGAAGTTTATTATGAGTGATACACATATTGAAAAGAATACTTGTTTAAATGGTATTATTATGAAGAGATTAATGGGAACAAATTATGATAGATATATTAAACAATGTGTTGTTAAGAATGAGATTGTTAAAATTGATGAGATGAATTATCATTATATTCCTGAGGTTAATAGTAGAAAATGTTATACAAGTGAATATAGAAATGGAATGTTCTGTAGTGTTAATGAAGATACTTATGAATTACCATTATATGACGAAGTAATAGGTGATTTTAGTGATTATGAATATAAAATAAAAAGTGTTGAAAAAAAACATGCACAAAAACAAAAAACTATGTTATAATAGGGTATATGACTTTGAAGTGGAGAAGTAATGTTTAAAACAGTTTAAAGAGAGCTAGTGATGGTGGAATACTAGTAATATGTTAAACATGAATAACACCATGGAGTTACTTATCGAAGGTTTAGTAGAATAAGTCGGATTGATTCCGTTATCATCATTGAGTGACTTAGTGTAACTAGGGTGGTACCGCGGATTTTAACAGTAATTCGTCCCTTTTTTGGGATTTGATTACTGTTTTTTTATTTGTTAGGAGGCAATATGGGAAAGTTTACAAAAGAAATGGTTAATGATTATGCTGAAAAGTTATTAATTGGTTTAACTGATGAAGAGAATCTTATGGTTTTATCTGAATTTGATAAGATTGATAGTGATATTAATATTATTAATGAGATTGAAGGAATTAGTTCTATTGAACCAATGAGTTGGTGTTTGGATGATTTTAGTTGTGAGTTAAGAGAGGATGTTGCAGAAGAATCTGCTTCTATTGAGGACTTAATGAGCAATTGTGATGATTATCGTGTTTGTGAGATTAAAGTTCCAAAGGTGGTGGATTAGTATGAAGAATTGTTTTAAGAGTATAGAAGAGTTACATAATGATTTAGTTAATGGTGTCGTTAGTTCTTCTGATTTAATTAAAGAAAGTTTAGAGAGAAGTCATAAGGTTCAAGAAGATTGCAATGCATTTGTAACTATTATGGATGACGCTAAGAGTGTTGAAGTTAATGATAATTTATTATCTGGTATTCCATATGGTATTAAGGATAATTATAGTACTAAAGGAAATCTTTCAACTGGTTCATCTAATACTTTAAAGGATTATGTTCCATTTTTTACAGCTACAGCAGTTAGTAATTTAGAGAAATTAGGTGCAGTTGGTGTTAATAAAACTGTTTTAGATGAATTTGGTATGGGTGGTACTGGTACTACTGGTCATACTGGAGTTGTTTTAAATCCATGGGATAAGACACGTATGTGTGCAGGATCTTCGGCTGGAAGTGCTTGTGCAGTAGCTAGTGGTGTTTATCCATATGCACTTGGATCTGATACTGGTGACTCTATTCGTAAGCCTGCTGCTTATTGTGGAATTGTTGGGTATAAGCCTACTTATGGAATGATTTCTAGATATGGTTTATTTCCATTTGCTTCTAGTTTAGATACTTGTGGAGTTTTAACTAGAAATGTTCGTGACGCAGCTATTGTAGTTGACGGTATGAAGGGAATTGATTCTAATGATATGACTAGTTGGGATTCTAGCAATATTCATTTATTTGATTCTATTGATGGAAATGTTAAGGGTAAGAAATTATGTTATGTAAAAGAGTTGTGTGATATTAATAATTATCCTGATGCAACTGATGAGCTAAAAGAACATTTAAGTAATTTTATGAATACTTTAGATAAATGCAAAGAACTTGGTATGGAAGTTACTGAAGTTAGTATTGATCAGAAATTATTAAATGCGGTAGGTTCTGTTTATGTAGTTATTAGTTGTGCTGAGGCTACAAGTAATATGTCTAATTTAACTGGTATTAGTTTTGGACCTAGAGCTGAAGGTAATAATTATCGTGATATGATGAAAAATTATAGAACTAAAGGTTTTTGTTCTTTAATTAAGAGAAGATTTGTTATTGGTTCTTATGTATTACAAGCTGAGAATAAGGATAGATATTTCTTTAATGCTCAAAGAGCTAGAAGATTAATTGTTGATGAATGGAAGAAATTATTTAAAGAATATGATGCTGTTATTTTACCTGTTGGTAGTGGTCCAGCTAAGTATTTAGATGATTCTAAGAATAAAAAAATTAGTAATATTGAGCCTTTAGAAGAACATTTACAAATTGGAAATTTTGGAGGTTTTCCTTCAATTACTATTCCAAATGGATTTATTGGTGGATTACCTGTAGGTGTTAATATTACTGGTAATTGTTATGATGACGTTAATGTACTTAATATTGCGTATGCATTAGAGAGTAGTATGGATTATAAGAATCAAATAGCTAGGGGGTGTGATTATGAAGTATAAGGCAATAATTGGTTTAGAGATGCACTGTGAGATAAGTAGAACCAATTCTAAAGTTTTTTCTAGTGCTTCTAATAGTTTTAATGATTGTCCTAATGGTAATGTAAGACCTCTTGATATGGGATTTCCTGGAACTCTTCCTGTTGTTAATAAAGAAGCTGTTAGAAAGTCAATTATGATGAGTTTAATGTTAGGATGTAAGGTTCCAGAGTATTTATATTTTGAAAGAAAGAATTATTATTATCCTGATTTACCTAAAGGATATCAGATTACTCAGGAGACTAAACCTGCTCCTATTGGAATTTATGGTTCATTAAAATATGATTGTGATGGAGAATATAAGGAAGCTTTTATTAATAATATTCACTTAGAAGAAGATTCAGCTTCTATGGATCATATGCCTGGTTTTTCAACTATTGATTATAATCGTGCTGGTGTCCCTTTACTTGAGTTAGTAACTGAGCCTTGTTTTCATGATTCAACTGAGGCAATGGCTTTCTTAGAGACTGTAAGGAGTATTTATAGATATGCTGATATAAGTGAAGCTGATAGTAAAAAAGGTCAAATAAGATGTGATGTTAATGTTTCTATTATGGATGCTGATTTGGAAGAAGTTCCTGAAAATTTTGGTACTAAGGTTGAGATTAAGAATGTAAATTCTTTTGGCGCTGTAAGAGAAGCAATTAATTATGAGATTGAAAGACAGATTAAGTTAAAAGAATCGGGTGAATATGATTCTATGTCTCAACAAACAAGACGTTGGGATGAGGATACTATGACTACTGTTTATATGCGTAGTAAAGTTGATGCGATTGATTATAAGTATTTTATTGATCCTAATATTCCAAAGATTAAGTTGAGTTCTAGTTGGATTGATGAGATTAAGGCTAGTATTCCTGTTTTAGCTCATGAAAGAAAAGCTAAGTATATGGATGAATATGGTTTATCTAATTATGATGCAACTATTTTAGTAAAAGAAAAGAATGTTTCTGATTATTATGAAGATACTATTAAATGTGGAGCTGATCCTAAGAGTGCTTCTAACTGGATAAGTAGTGTTATTCTTGGATATTTAAATAAAGAGTTATTATCTATTGATGATATTTATGTTACTCCTTCTATGTTAAAGGATTTAATTGATATGGTTCAAGATGGTACTATTTCAAGTAAACAAGGTAAGGAAGTATTATTTAAGTGTTTAGATGAGAATAAAGATCCTAAGAGTGTTGTAGAAGAGTCTGGTATGAAACAAATTGGTTCAGCAGATGAAATTTTAAAGATTGTTACTGAGGTATTGGATGAGAATGGTGATAATATAGAAAAGTATAAAGCTGGTAGAACTAATGTTGTTGACTATCTAGTTGGTCAGGTTATGAAGAAAACTAGAGGTCAAGCAAATCCAGGTATTACTCGTAATATGATGATTGAGGAGATAGAAAAGAGGTAAATTATGGATTTAAAAGAGTTATTTTTAGATATTAAAAGTTATGTTGGTAATGAGATAACTTTGTCAGGATGGATTAGAAATCATAGAAAACAAAAAGAATTTGGGTTTATTGATTTTTCTGATGGAACATGTTTTAAACATATTCAAATTGTTTATGATAACAGTTTAAGTGATTTTGATGAGATCCAAAAGTTACATGTTGGATGTGCGATAAGTGTCGTTGGTGTTTTAAAAGAATCTGTTGGTGCAGGTCAAGATTATGAAGTAGTTATGAAGTCTTATAAGTTAGAAGGGGATTGTCCAGAGGATTATCCTATTCAACCTAAAAGACATTCTATGGAGTTTTTAAGAGAACAAGCTTATTTACGTCCTAGAACTAATATGTTTCAAGCATTATTTAGAGTAAGAAGTATGGCTGCTTTCGCAATTCATGAGTATTTTCAAAAGAATGGGTATATATATGCTCATACTCCTTTGATTACTACAGCTGATTGTGAAGGCGAGAACCAAATGTTTAAGGTTACTACACTTGATTTTAATAATTTACCAATGGTTGATGGTAGTGTAGATATGAGTCAAGATTTATTTAAGAAACAATCTTATATCACTGGTACTGGTCAATTACATGGTGAAGCAATGGCTATGGCATTTAAGAAGATTTATACTTTTGGTCCTACTTTTAGAACTGAGAATTCTAATACTAAAACTCATGCGAATGAGTTCTGGATGATTGAACCTGAGATTGCTTTCTGTGATTTAGATGGTTTAATGGATATTGAAGAGGATATGCTTAAGTATATTGTTAATTATATTTTAGATAATTGTTCGGATGAAGTAGAATTCTTTGATAAATTTGTTTCTAAAGGACTTAAAGAAAAATTAGAAAAATTAGTTAATTCTGAATTCAAGAGAATTACTCATCATGAAGCAGTTGATATATTAAAGAGTGCTAATGTTAAATGGGAGTTTGAACCTAGTTATGATGATGATATAGCTAAGGAACATGAGAAGTATATTACTGAATATTTTAATGGACCGGTATTTATTACTGATTGGCCTAAAGATATTAAGGCTTGGTATATGAAGTTAAATGGTGATGACAAGACTGTTGCAGCAGTTGATTTAGAGGTTCCTGGTATAGGAGAATTAATTGGTGGTTCTCAAAGGGAAGAGGATTATGATAAGTTAGTTTCTAGAATGAATCAAATGGGAGTAGATCAAGATACTGTTTATTGGTATAACAATTTAAGAAGATATGGTGGATGTTATCACTCTGGATTCGGTTTAGGTTTTGAAAGATTAATTATGTATTTAACTGGTGTTGAAAACATTAGGGATGTTATTGCATTCCCTAGAACTCCAGGTAATTGTGATTTTTAAAAGAAGATTTTATCTTCTTTTTTGTATATTTTATTTATTTTTTCATATTATATTTAGTGTTAGATTATATAAATTAAAAAAATTTTAAAAAAACTATTGCATTAACCTTCAAATTATTATATAATCAATTTGTCTTTGATTTGAAGACGGGTTTGCTCAATTAGCTCAGTCGGTAGAGCATGTGACTGTTAATCACAGGGTCGTAGGTTCGAGCCCTACATTGAGCGCCATTTTGTTGGCCCGTTGGTGAAGTGGTTCAACACACATGCCTTTCACGCATGCATTCATGGGTTCAAATCCCGTACGGGTCACCAACTTAAGTTATAAATAACTCTTGGGAGTTATTTTTTTTCATTCTCTACCTTTTTTTTCATATTATTTAGTATGAATAGTAAGATTGATGAGAAGTTAAGACAAATTAGGATAGAAGATTTTATTTGGGTTATTTATATAGGAATAATTGCTTTAAGTTATTATTCTAATTATTTAGAAAGAAAATATTTTATTTTTAATGATTGTTGTAGTAAAAATAAATATAGAAATATTATGATTTTGATTTTTTCTGTTTTAATTCTTGTATATTTTTATTTTTTATATGATTCTTATAGTAGTTTAAAAGATATTAATTGTTATGATAGTAAAAAAAAGAAAAGACTTTTATATTTGTCTTTTCTTGCTTCTTTATTAATATTTATCAGTGGCATTATATTTTTATATATAGCTATTAATGATACTGATTTAAATGTTGAACTTGCTTTTAATTAGATTTTTGGAATTGCGAATGGAAGTTTAACATTTGGTATTTCAAATCCAAATACAAAATATAATATTGTTAGTAGTGCTGCTGTTACTAATACAAATATAATTGGATAAATTATACTAGTCCCACCTTTAACTCTTACTATTTCTGTTAATTGATTAAAACCTTTATCTGGATTTGCTTTTTTTATTTGTCCTACTTTTTCCATACTATCGTCGTAATATATTTTTTTAAAACTTAGTCCTAGGAATAAGTTGAATATTAGTGATACTGCTACATATAGTATGAAACTATTTTTAAATACAAATATTATTGCGATATTTAATATATAAACTAATATTGAAACTGCAAGCATTTTTCTATATGCGATATATAGATAACTTAGAAGGAATGCACACCATGAGAATGAGCCCTTTTTAAAATTGTAATACATTCTTCCCATGTATATTTCTGCTAGTTCATAAAATTCCTTTTCGTGTTCTAGTCTTTCTTCTGCTTCTTCTTTATTTACTCCATTAGGATTATAAATTCCTTGATTTTTTATTCCAAATGGATTATCAGTATTTGATACTGTATTTTTATTGTATCCACATTTACTACAAACTTGTTCATTTTCTTTCATTTCATTTCCACATTTTAAACATATCATAATTAATTCTCCTATTCTTTTCTATAGTTTATCATAATAAATGTCGTTTTTTCAATATTTATTTTGAAAATATTTTTAAGTTTACATATTTTCTTTTTTTTTTAAATGTGATAAAATGGAATAAGTTAAGAATAAGGGAGGATTTTTTATGGCATTTAGTTTAAAAAAATGGTTAAAAGATGATGATAATGATATTTTTGCTGCTGATGGAAGTAATGATACTTATTATAATAAGACACCTGAAGAAGCTGCTAGTATAGATAATGGTAAAGGAAAAATGATTTTGATGGAGCCAAGGGCTTATTCTGAGTCTCAACAAATTGTTGATCATTTAAAGGCTAGAAATACAGTTGTTGTTAATTTAAAGAGAGTTACAAGTGATCAAGCTAAGCGTATTGTTGACTTTTTAAGTGGAACAATTTATGCGATTGGTGGAGATATTCAAAAAGTTGGTGGAGGTATATTTTTACTTACTCCTAATAATGTAAATATTCAAGGTAGTATTTCTGATGAAAAAGATGGCAAAGATATTCATGACAATGATGATATAAATATTGAATGGTAAAATTGATTTTTCTTTAAATATTTGTTGAAATAATTAATTAAGTGTGTTAGAATATACCTTAATTCGAGGTGAGGTATGGAAAATTTTGATACACTTCGTAGTAATAATTCTGATGATGTTATGAAGTATTTAGGTGAAGTTATGAATAGGCTTTCTCAAATAGAAGGTGAAAATAGTCTCAAGGATAGGCAACTTTATAATTTTGATTTGGAAGTAAAAAGACTACAACAGGAGAATTTAAGTTTAAGAAATCAAGTTAATTATTATAAACAAATAGAAGCAACTTTAAATAATTCTATGAATATGATAAGAAGTACTGGTGAGCAAATTAGAAATAATGCTCTAAAGGAAAGAGAAGTTATTATAGCTGACGCTAAGAATAACGCGAGTAGGATATTAAATGATGCTTTGATGAGAGCTGAAAAGGTTTCTATGGAAACTGATAAAGTTAAGAAGGATTTAATTATTTATAAAAATAAGGTTAGAAGTATAATTGAATGTCAATTAGAAATGATTGATGATATAGAGAAAATTGATATTTAGAACATTTGATAGAGACGTTATATTAATGAATTTGTAGAGAGTTAGTGGTTGGTGAAAGCTAATATGAAGTTAATATATGTATCACTCTTGATGTTTTTAATCCAATAGGTTAAAACGGTTACGCGTTATAGTATTGAGTGCATAGATTCTATGAATTAAGGTGGTACCGCTTTTTGTTTTTTCAGAAGTCCTTAAGTTATAGGATTTTTTTTTGGAGGTGAATTATGTTTATACAAGTTATATTGTTGATAATTGGTTTTATTGTTTTGATTAAAGGGGCAGATATATTTGTTGATGGGGCAAGTAGTATTGCTTTAAATTGTAAATTATCTAAGATGTTGATAGGTCTAACTATAGTTGCATTTGGTACGAGTGCTCCGGAGTTTGCTGTATCGGTTAAAAGTATTATTAGTAATAATTCTGATATGGTTATTGGTAATGTTATAGGTAGTAATATATTAAATATTTTACTTATAATTGGTATTTGTTCTATTATTAAACCTATTAAGGTTAAGAGTAATACTGTTAGAAAAGAATTACCTATTGTTATGTTATTTAGTACTTTATTATTCTTTTTAATTAAGGATGATTTGTTTATTAGTAACATTAATATGATAAGTAGAAATGATGGTTTTGTAATAATATTATTCTTTACTATATTTGTTTACTATTTGATTTCTATTATGCGTAATAAGAAAGATGAAGATAGTGATGATATGGCTAAGTATGGAATATTCAAATCAATATGTTTTACTTTGTTAGGTATTGTTTGTATTATTCTTGGAAGTAATGTTGTTGTAGATAGTGCGAGTCGTATTGCGTCTATGATGGGTGTAAGTCAAAAGATGATTGCTTTAACAGTAGTTGCATTTGGTACTTCATTACCTGAGTTAGTTACTAGTATTGTTTCTACTCGTAAGGGAGAACAAGAAATATTAGTTGGAAATATAGTTGGTAGTAATATATTCAATATAGGTATAGTACTTGGCTTGCCTGTTGCGATGTTTGGTGGAATTCCGGCTATGGGATTTAATTTAATTGATTTAATTACAATGATTGTTGCTGCTATACTTTTATTTATATTTGCTTTTAAAGATCACAAAGTAGGTAAGTTTGAAGGTATAGTAATGTTAATGATATTTGTTATATATTATTCATATGTAATAATTGGTTAGGAGGATGTTTATGGAATTTAAAGAGTTAAGTAAAAAGAATATAAATGAGGTTGAAAGTGATTTATTAAAAGAGTGGAAGAGTGTTGATATATTAAAAAAGACAATTGATCATAGAGAAGGTTGTGATAATTTTGTTTTCTATGATGGACCAATTTATGCGAATGCTAAACCTGGTATTCATCATGTTTTTGCGAAGACTATTAAAGATTCTTTTTGTAAGTATAAAACAATGCAAGGTTATAAGGTTGATAGAAAGATAGGCTTGGATTGTAATGGTTTACCTATTGAATACAATGTTGAAAAGAAATTGGGTATTAATGGTAAAAAGGATATTGAAGAGTTTGGTATTGATAAATTTATTGAAGAGTGTAAGAAGAATACTGCAATAAACATTGACGAAGTTAATAAGGTAACTGATATGATGGGGCAATTTATTGATTGTGAACATCCTTATGTTACATGTGTTAATGATTATCATGAAACTGAATGGTATTTATTAAAAGAGATGCATAAAAAAGGTTTAATTTATCATAGTAATAAGATTTTACCTTATTGTCCAAGATGTGGAACAGAGTTAGCTAAATTTGAAGTTGATCAAGGTTACCAAGATGTTTCTGTTAATACAGTAATTGTTCCATTTAAGATTGTTGATAAAGATGAATATTTACTTGTTTGGACAACTACTCCATGGACTTTAATGGATAATGTTGCTGCTTGTGTTAATCCAGATTATGATTATATCAAAGTTGAATCAATGGGGTATAAGTTTATACTAGGTAAGAGTCTTGCTTCTAAGGTTTTAGGTGATGATTATACACTTTTAGAAACTTTTAAGGGTTCTGATTTAGTTGGTACTCGTTATGAACAATTAATGCCTTTTGCGAAAGTAGAAGATGGTGATTCATTTAAGGTTGTTGCTGATAGTTATGTAACTGATGCTGATGGTACTGGTATTGTTCATATTGCTCCTGCTTATGGTGAAGATGATAATCGTGTGTGCAAGGAAAATGGTATTGGTTGGACACAATCTGTTGGATTAGATGGTAAGTATACTATAGGTCCATGGGCTGGTAGACTTGTTACTGATTCAGAGTTAGAGATTGATATTATTAAATGGTTGAAATCTGAAGATAAATTATTTAAGAAAATTAAGATTACACATCCATATCCACATTGTTGGAGATGTAAATCACCTTTAATTTATTATGCTAAACCAGCTTGGTATATTAATACAACTTCTATGAAGGAAGAGATTATTGCTGAAAATAATAAGATTGAATGGTATCCATCATATGTTGGTGAAAAAAGATTTGGTAATTGGCTAGATAATATGGTTGATTGGGGAATTTCACGTAATAGATATTGGGGTTGTCCACTTCCTTTCTGGGTATGTGATGAATGTGGTGAATTTGATGTAATTGGTTCTAGAGAGGAATTAATTGAAAGAGCAGATCAAGATATTAAGTTTGATGATATTGATATGCATAGACCTTATGTTGATTCCATTACTATGAAGTGTACTCATTGTGGTAAAACAATGCACAGAGTAAAGGATGTTATTGATGTTTGGTTTGATAGTGGTGCTATGCCTTATGCTCAATGTCATTATCCTTTTGAGAATAAAGATTGGTTTGATGCACATTTTCCTGCTGATTTTATAGCTGAGGGTGTTGATCAAACTCGTGGATGGTTCTATACTTTATTAGTTATTTCTACATTAATTTCTGGTAAGTCTTCTTATAAGCGTGTTGTTGTTAATGATATGATGCTTGATGCGCATGGTAAAAAGATGAGTAAGTCTATTGGTAATATTATTGAACCAATTGGAATTATGTCTAAGTATGGTGCTGATACTATTAGATGGTATATGTTATATGCTTCTCCAGTATGGACTCCTTTAAAATTTGATGAAGAGGGTGTTAAGGAAATATATTCTAAGTATATTAGTACTTTAAAGAATACTTATTCTTTCTTCCAAATGTATGCAAATGCTGATCATGTTGATCCAAGAGAGTATGATATTCCTGTTAGAGAACGTGAAGATATTGATAAGTGGTTAATTTCTAAGTTAAACAAATTAGTTAGGGATGTAACTTTAGCTTTTGAAGAGTATGATTTAAATCGTGTTACCAGATTAGTTATTCCATTTTTGAATGATGATTTATCTAACTGGTATATTAGAAGTACTAGAAGAAGATTCTGGGAAAGTGAATTAACTAATTCTAAAAAGGCAGTTTATTTAACTACTTATGAAGTACTTGAAACATTATGTCGTTTATGTGCTCCTATTACTCCATTTATAACTGAGGAGATTTATAGAAATTTAACTTGTGAAGAGAGTGTTCATATGACTGATTATCCTAAGTATGATGAATCATTAATTGATTTAGAGTTAGAAGAAAAAATGGATTTAGTTAGAGATGTTTGTTCTTTAGGTAGATTTGCTAGAGAAGATGTTAAGATTAAGGTAAGACAACCTATTAGTGAAGTTTTACTTGATAATGGTATTAAATCTAAGATTGTTGAGTTTGAACCAGTTATTATGGAAGAGTTGAATGTTAAGAATATTACTTATATTGATAATATGACTGATTATTTAGATTATGTTATAAAGCCTAATTTTAGAGAAGTAGGTAAGATGTTTGGAAGTAATGTAGGTGAGTTTACTAAGTTACTTGGAACTTTATCTGTTAAAGAGATTGAAACTTTAAAAAATGAGAGTGTTCATGTTGAATTTATGGGTGAAGATTTAGAGATTACTCCTTCTATGGTAATAATAACAGTTAATGTTAAGGAAGGATATTGTTCTTCTAATAATGGTAAGGTTTTTGTTATTTTGAATACTGAATTAACTGAGGATTTGATTTTAGAGGGTCTTGCTCGTGAGTTTGTTAGAAAAGTTCAATCTTTAAGAAAAGATAATGATTATGTTATTACTGATAGAATTAATGTTTATTATGATGGTAATGATATGCTTGAAAAAACTATTGATAAATATAATAAATATATTAAAAATGAAACTTTGGCAGTTGAATTAATTAAGGATTCTTCTTTGGTTGAAGAATGTGATATGAACGGTATTTCTGTTAAAGTAAAAACTGAAAGGATTTAAAACCTCATTTGAGGTTTTTTCCTTGCTTTTTTTATTTAGATTTGATAAGATATCATGGGTTTAGAGGTGAAAAGTATGTTAAGTGTTGAAGCTCAAAATTATTTAAAGAGTGTTCTTGTTTCAGATGATTATAGTATTAATTTTAATACTTTATGTACTGTTTCTCTTAGATTGAGTGAATTAAATATTTCTGATAGTATATATAGAATTCTGTTATGTTATAGTAATATTAATAATCTTGTAGGGAGTATTGTTTCTAAAAATTTAGAAATTATTAAGAAAAAAGGTTCTTTGGTATTATCTAAAGATAAAGTTTTTTGTGACTTAATTAATGCTTATTGTATAATTAATAATAGTTTTTTTGAAGTAAAATCATATAATGATTATTATAGATTTATTGATAATGTTGCGGTTTTATCTGCTAAAGATGAAAAATTATTGTTTGAATTATTGGATAGTAGCGATAATGAAATTAAAAGTCGAGTTAGAAAGATAATTATTATTTGTAATTTAAGATTTGTTCGTAGTCTTGCTTATTCGTATTCACTTAAGAATACTAAATTTCCTTTTGAAGAATTAATGGAGGAAGGAATTTTTGGTTTAATTAAGGCAATTGATAATTTTGATTTTTCAAGGTGTAATAAGTTTTCTACTTATGCTCATGACGCGATTAATCAAAGAATTATTACTTATTGTAATCATGATGCAAGTCCTATAAAGTTCTCTCATGATTTTAGTGAGAAAAAGATGATATATCAGAAAATTAAGAATGATTATATTAGATTATATGGTCAAAAACCTAGTTATGAATATATGAAAGAAAAATTTCGTTTAAGTTGGAGGTATGAACTTTCTGATGCAATATTAGATGATCTAATAGGTTTAATAGAAAATTATTCTAAAGATGTATATAGTTTGTCAATGCCTATTAGTTCAAAAGAAGATTATTGTTTAGAGAATATTATTCCTGATGATAGTGAATCTTTTTATGAGAAATTAGAAGATAATGAGTTATCTGTTCTTTTTGAGAAAGTTTTTGATGAAATTGGTTTAAGTGATAGGGATAGAGAGATTATTTACTATAAATATGGTATGAAAGGATATCCTGAGCTGACTTTAAAAAAAATAAGTAGTATTGTTGGAGTTACTTATCAAAGGGTTCAACAAATTGATAATAGAATTTTAAAAAAAATAAATAAAAGTGCTGATTGTAGGTATATACTTTCTGGATATCATAAATAAAACAACATTAATTGTTGTTTTTGTTTTTTATAAATTCTCTTAATAGTTTTGTTAGTGCTCGTTTTTCTATTCTTGATACATAACTTCTTGATATATTTAATTCTTTTGCGATTTCTTTTTGTGTTAATTCATCTGTGTTATTTAATCCATATCTTTTTATTATTATTTCTTTTTCTCTGTCATTGAATTCTCTTTTCCTTGCACA
>JAGKUT010000101.1 GCA_021152765.1 Actinomycetes bacterium | reverse complement strand
TAATGCCGGTGATCGGTGCTAATTATTTGGCGATTATGCACAATAATTGAAAATCGTTGAGTAATTTTGCACTCTGAAACTAAATGAACAGCCATTGAGGCTAATTAGAACATAAAAAAAGACATTTTTAACGGATTTTCTGCCTGTTATGGAAAAGAATCTACAAAACCTAGAGACTTTTTGCAACAACTAGGAGTAGAATTAATTAAAAATCAAATAGACGAAAACATGCTTATAAATAGAATTAAAGAAGACATAAAAGTATATGAATACTTCTTTGATGTAATTATTATTTCAGACGCAAGATTTAAAGACGAAATAGAAAATATTAAAAATGCTAATACAGTTGTAATAAAAATAAAAGGAAAAGAAAATAAACTAACAAACAATCAAAAACAACATATAACAGAAACAGCACTAGACAATTATAGTAAATATGATTATATAATTGAAAATAAAACAACAAAACAAAATTTAAAAAAACAAATACAAAATATAATGGAGGAAATAAAATGAAAAAACTAGTCGCAATAGTAGGAATGTGTGGAAGTGGAAAATCAATCGCAAGTGAATATTTCGAAAAACTAGGATATAAAAAAATATACCTTGGTGGAATAACAATGGATAAACTAAAAGAAGAAAATCTAGAAGTTAATCCAGAAAATGAAAAAATGATGAGAGAAAGATTAAGAAGAGAATATGGTATGGGAGCATATGCACTTCTATCAATACCTAAAATAGAAGAACTTATAGATAAAGAAAATGTTGTACTTGATGGATTATATTCATGGGATGAATTAAAAATACTAAAGGACAAATATCCAGATATAAAAGTAATAAGTATAGTAGTAGATAAAAAAATAAGATATGAACGATTAACAACAAGAGAGATTAGACCATTAACAAACGAAGAAGCAGAAAAAAGAGATATATCAGAAATAGAAAATGTCGCAAAAGGTGGTCCAATAGCGTTTGCGGATTACTATATTCTAAACAATGGAAATATGGATATATATAATAGTGAATTAGAAAAAATTAAAACAGAAATAGAAAAATAAGATTATCGGCCATCAAAAGTGGTCGATAACTTGACTTTATGATAAAAAGTGATAAGATATTTTAGAACTAAACAGAGGTGAAATACATGAATTTAAAAGACGAATTTATAAAGTACTTTGTAGAAAATGGACATAAACAAATTCCAAGTGCACCAGTAGTACCAGAAAATGATCCATCAGTACTATTCAATACTGCAGGAATGCAACCATTAATTCCATACTTAATGGGACAAACACATCCATATGGAACAAGACTATGTGACTATCAAAAATGTATTAGAACAAATGACTTAGACGAAGTAGGAGATAAGACACACCATACATTCTTTGAAATGTTAGGTAACTGGTCACTAGGAGATTATTTCAAAAAAGAAAGTATAACATATAGTTTTAACTTTCTAACAAAAGTTTTGAACATACCTACTGAAAAGTTGGCAGTAACAGTATATGCAGGTGATGAAAGTGTACCTTTCGACCAAGAAGCATATGACCTATGGAAAGATTTAGGAATAAAAGAATCACATATCGCAAGCACTAAGGAAGATAACTTCTGGGCTGCAGGAGAAACAGGACCATGTGGAACAGATACAGAAATATTCTATTTTAGAAGTGAAGAAGAAATACCATGCACATTTGATACAGAAGACGATAGATGGGTAGAAATATGGAATAATGTTTTCATGCAATTCAATAGAAAACAAGATGGAACATTAGAACCATTACCAAAGAAAAATGTAGATACTGGTATGGGATATGAAAGAGTATTGGCAGTATTAGAAGGAGTAGATGACAATTATAAAACATCACTTTGGAAACCAATTATTAATAAAATTGAAGAAGTATCAGGTAAGTCATATCAAGGTAATGAAAAAAGTATAAGAATAATTGCTGACCATATTAGAACAGCAGTATTTATATCAGCAGACAATGCTGGAATTAAACCATCTAATACAGACCAAGGATATATACTAAGAAGATTAATTAGAAGAGCAATCAGACACGCTAAAAAATTAAATATAGAAATAAATTCAAATTGGGAACAAGAAATCGCTATCTCAATAATAGAAGAATATAAAAAGTATTATCCAGAACTAGAGAATAATAAAGAAACAGTACTAGAAGTATTAAAAACAGAAAAAGAAAAATTCAATAGAACTCTAGAAAAAGGATTAAGAGAGTTTGAAAAACAAACAAGAGATGGTATTGATATAGACGCCCTAACAGCATTCCATCTATATGATACATATGGATTCCCGATAGAATTAACAGAAGAATTAGCAGCTGAAAAAAATCTAAAAGTAGATATAGAAGGATTTAAACAAAAATTTAAAGAACACCAAGAGCTATCAAGAACAGCATCTGCAGGTAAATTTAAAGGTGGACTTGCAGGAAATAGTGAGATAGAAACAAAATACCATACAGCTACACACTTACTTAATGCAGCACTAAAAATAACAGTTAATAAAGACGTTCATCAAAAAGGTTCAAATATAACACCAGAAAGAATGAGATTTGACTTTTCTTGTGATCACAAATTAACAGATGAAGAAAAACAAAAAACAGAAAATCTAGTTAATGAATGGATTAAACAAGGATTAACAGTAACAAAACAAGAAATGAGTAAAGAAGAAGCAATTGCTTCAGGTGCAGAATGTATGTTTATAGAAAAATATCCAGATATAGTAACAGTATATTCAATTGGTGATGTATCAAAAGAACTATGCGGTGGACCACACGTTGAAAATACAAATGTATTAGGAAAATTTAAAATAATAAAAGAAGAAGCATCATCAGCAGGTGTACGTCGTATAAAAGCAATCTTAGAAGAAGCATAATGCTTCTTTTTTTGACGTAAAAAAAATTAAATGATATAATAAAACAAGAGGTGGTACCATGACATTTTTGAAAGAATTAAAAGAAAATGAAATAGGTATAGGCACATACTTTAGAATAAGAAAAGATAATACAGTTGAACTAGGATATGAAAATTTAAACAGTCAAGAAGAATATAACAACACAAGATTGATAATAGATCCAATACCTATAAAAAAAGAAAACAAGAGATCTACCTTTAAATGTAAAGTATCATGGTTTAATAGAAATGATAAAGTATATTTTCCAAAAGATGAAAATGGTAATATAGGATATGATGAGAAATCATCAAAAAATATAATTGTTGAACTTAACATAGAAAAATTAGTAACAGATAAAAATTATTATGAATTCTTTATGGAAAAACTAATAAATAAAGAAAGAGTATTAAAATATTTAGAATACGGAATGATAGAAGAACCTGAAATAAAATGTGGCGACTATATTGGATACATAGAGTATGATGAACAAGGAAGATTAAATCGATACTTTGATGAATATTTTGGAATAGAATGTCACACTTTAGAATCAAAACAAATAGAAAGAAATAATAAAAAAACAGAATTATTAATATTTTATAATAATGAAATAGAAAAACATAAAAAAGCAATAGAAGAGATAAATAATAAAATAGAAGAGTTATATAAAGAAGAAAAAGAACAATCGAGAACATTAAAATAAAATGCACAATTATTGTGCAAAAAGACTTAAAAAAATATAAAAATGCACTAAATTTTAAAAAAAATGACAATTTAAATATAAAAATGCACTAAATTTTAAAAAAACAGTGCATTTTTATTAAAATAATGGTATAATAAATATAGAGGTGACTAACTATAAGAAGTCAAGCATTTTTTAACAAAAAAAATATATAGTTTTTTGTCCACTCAAAAGGCCTTCAAAAATA
>JAGKUT010000100.1 GCA_021152765.1 Actinomycetes bacterium | reverse complement strand
TTTCTTTTGTAATTCATTTATCTTATCATCTTTAGCTCGGTTGCAAATTTTATCAATTACACCATAACAATTTTGTAACGGGGCATCATAAGGATAAACTGCTCTGCCACCATCACCAAAAAATGTGCCCCAGCTGTTTTGAAATTTCCAACCATATTTATTCCAACCATAAATAACCATACAATGAGAGCCATCTTTGGTTTGTGTGTTGAATTTCAAAAGATTTGTTCCTGCCTCAACATAATAACCTTTATACCATTGAATACTGAAAACAATAGGACCATTTTGCATTAAATTTAATTTCATATCATCTATGGTATTTAGAGCAAAAAATTCAGTAAAACGATTAGGATAAGCTTCCTCAGCGATATCTAATGCTTTCTTTTCAAAAACTTCTATTGCTTCGGGAACTTCAATATTACTGTTGAATAATTTGTTGGGAACATCACCATATTTTACAACTGTATTTAGTGCATCTGATACATACATTCCCTTACCGGTAAATCCACCACTCTTACGGCGGTTGCCATAGATGTAACCTGTGCTCATTTTAACATAACTGCCCTCTTGGAGTTCGTTAAAATACTCTACAACTGTGGAAAGAGAGTGGGCTACACACGAACCGATGCCACCTTGATTCTTCACAGCCGGCATTTTCAATTCAAATTCTTCGGGAAATTCAACAGTTTCCGCACTTGCACCACAAGGAGAAAACGAGGCAGAATATTCTCTAATATCTACCTTTGATAACGCACCCTTACCAAATTCTTCTTCTAATATAACATTATCTTTTTTCTTCATGAAAAGATCCTCCAAAAAACACATAAAAATAGGATAGAAAAAACTCTTCTACCCCATTATACAATATTTTTATTCAGATTTTTCCCTGTCGCAAAGTTTTTTATACAATGTAAGATAACCTAAACCTTTATCTACATCCCACTTTTGATCTTTCTTATCACAACGCCAGAAAAATTTATAAGCATTAAGTAAACAAAAATCTTTCGTTTTTTCTATTCCAAAAACTTCTATCATAGAATCAATACATTCTACACCCTCATCATTAAGATAATAAGAAAAAATATCTTTAGAAAAATGTTCACAAGTTTTCTTGCACTGCTCTAAAAATAGATCCATATCCATATTATATTCAAATACTGAATCTGTTGTTGACAAAAGTTTTTCTTTTTCTTTTAGAAATTTAACACATTCCTTACAAGTAATATCTCTATTATTTTCTTGTATAACATCTGTTATTATTTTCTTTTGCTCGGTTATGTATTTTGTCGGGAATGCCTCAATAGAATATTTTTTATTCATTTCATTAAAGCATTCTTCTAGATTATCCAAATATCTTAAAAGTGTTTCACAATTTTTATATTTTTTTAGTTTTATCAATAAATCTTTTAATAGTTCTTGTTGTGTCATAGTATTATTCCTCATCCCCCGTTGAAATGTCATCAAATATAATAGGTAATTTTGTTTTAAGTTCTTTAAGCAAAGGAATTGCAATTTCCCTTATCTGTGGATGTGCTGCTTTATCACATCTCAACTCAAAGAAATGTCTCCATTCTCTATAATTGCCTGTGAGTGTAATTGTTGCTTTTGTGCTGTTAGGCAAAACACTTCTTGCAATCTGAGGGGTTGCACCAAGCTCAATCATCTTCATATAATGAGCTTCAGCATCCTCCATTGCCCTAAGCCACTCACAATAAATTCCACCTAAAACATCTGCATCTTCATTTCTAAGTTTAGTATCGAAATCCATTCCGGGAATAATATCAATTGCAGAAATTTCCTTTCCAAACTTGTCCTTACTATAATTTACATATCTTGTGGATTCCATTGCAAAAGAAAATAATCTATGTCTGATCATTTCCATTGCTACACCTCTGTCAGTGGTAAATTTAACTGACAAAGAAGGCCCGTGTTCTATCATTGCAAAATGCTGTGATTTCACAAGATTTGAAATAAGCTTTTTAGCAGATTCTCCATCCTCTGTGATTTTATCATTTGATTTATAACATTCTCTTGCAATGCTTTCGATTAATTTTAATTCTTCTATTCCCCCTTCAGAAATGGGTGTGAGAATTTCATAATTTTGTTTCAAAATCTTCATACTTGATTTCTCCTATTATTTTTGCTTTATATGTTGAATAAATTGATTTGCTGACCCTTAAGATTGATGCTTTGTCTGGTTCTACTATATATACAATAGGTTCTCCACCAACTTGTTGTGCTTTATTTATAGCAAATCTTTCTGCCATTTCTAAATCAGTTGTTACAGAAACTTTTGCTTTCTTTTTTCTACTTAATATTTGTATTGCTTCGGCAGGACTTGCTTTACTTGTAGGTGTCAACCATTCCTCTATATTATAAATCGTTGACGTTCCATTATAGAAATTTGTGTCAGCCATTTAATATTTTCTTCCTTCCTTTACCGACAAATGCCACATTATTATCGTCCCCACATATAGTTGTGGCTTCAATAGAAGGCTCAAGTTTAACGATAGTTATTGGAATAGGATTGTCAGTAGGATAAACATTAAATCGTCCCACAGCACTGCATTTTTCATTATATAGTGTGCAAAGTCCACAAGGTAAATAATAAGGGCAATGTCTTTTTATTTCTTCCATTTGTATTACTCCAAATAATATATTTTTATATCTATGTCCAAATCTTCAAAAACAATTTTGATTAGCTTAGAAACTTTTTCCCAATCTAATCCATCTATTCCACAACCTATTTTCGGCATAGCTAATTTTGTTATTTCTTCTCTTTTACAAATTCGGTACATTTTCATTAACGCACCCAAAAGAGAATCATAAGTGGGTTTTTGGTATACAAATTTTTTTGTTATTAGATTAAATACTCTACCAATTTTTATACAATCACTATCGTCAAATGATTTTATATATTCTGGATATTTTCTCATTAAATCGTATTTTGTCCCGAAATGTTTTGTAAACTGAGGTGCAATTCCTGCTCCCATTACAAAGTCAGCAGAAATACAATGAGCCAAATAATAATCTTCGGAAACAGAAAATAGATCACCTTTAATTTCTGTGTAAATCAATCTTTTTTCTCCAATTTTTCTAAACAAAGTAAAATAAGTCTGTCAATTCTATCAGCCATATAATCATACATATAATTTTCATACATATAATCTTTTGTAATGTAAGTAGCTGCCACATGATTATCATCGTCAAAAAATTTAATCATAATTCCATCTTCATCTTCTTTTGTAGCAAAATCAACATTTTCATTTTCTGTATAAAATTTGCATTTTTCAATAATATCATGAACCGTTATAAGCATTGTTATTACCTCATTCAACTATTTTACTTTTCTTTTTATTGTATTATACCACATTTTTTACAAAATGTCAAGTAAAAACACACTGTTTTTTAGGCAGTGTGTTAATTTATTATTATTTTTGTTCTGTTGATGAGCGAAGTTTCGGCATAGATGAAAAGGGGTATTTTTCAAGTCCCTCAATTCCGTGAACAGTCGCATATCTTCCATTAGCTACCATTAGGCTCATTATTTTAGGATTGCCAATTTCTACAACTATTACTTTTTTATTCGTTCCGAAAGCGTAGCCAGCTTCCCAATTTGTGCCAGCAGTAGAATTTCTACCATAGGAAAGCATTATGACAATATCACAACTGAATTATTTTTATCCCTTGACAATATTTCTTTAACCTTTATGGCGTTTGCTCTTTTTTCTTCCGTATCAAAAGGTGCCGCAATATAAAAATTCATATGGCTTCAGTCCTTATATTCCAACTGTAATTCTGTGATGAGATTTACTTGAACATTCTTTGCTATAAATATCGGTATGCCATAATTAGTTAAACAAACTGCATTTGTCACATCTTTTCCTGTGCCTGTTTTTATAAATATCTGATCATTATAGTAGAAATAATCCCCTCTAATCAACGCTTCAAAAGGAGAAGCTATATTCTGGGCTTTGAAGTAAGGAATTTTTGTCGCCTTTTCATATGCTTTTAATGCCCCTGCTTCTATTTGTATACTTTCACATTTTGTCGGATCTGTTTGAGCAAGTTTACAAAATACTTTCCACTCCTCAGTTGACCAATCCTCTGGTTCAAGAATTATTTTTTCAGGATTTGTTAATATCATTTTTACTCCCCCTTTGGATTGACAAAAAGAATTCTATCTTCTCCATACAATTTCACTAAAACTGTTTCCTGTGAAAATTCTTTGCAAAGTTCTTCTGCAAAAGAAATAATTGTATCAACAGAAACATTTA
>JAGKUT010000099.1 GCA_021152765.1 Actinomycetes bacterium | reverse complement strand
CTCTATATTTAACGTAGTAGTTTTAATTTTATCAAATTCATTATTAGCAGTATAATTACTAATTTCTTTTAATTTATTTATTATATCTATAATTTACACCCCCTTTAAAAAGCATAAAAAAAGACTAACTTATGCTAGTCAATTCTTCATATTTCTTTTTTAGCTTACTAATATTATTATTTATATCAACAATAATATTTTCAAATATATAATCTAAAGTGTTGTTAATAATATCATTTTTCAGTTTTTCATTATAAGACAATGCTTGTTCTTTATCAGTAGTTTTATTACCATATAAATTTTGTAATACATCATTATTTATTAAATTCTTAATAGACATATAAGTAATGAATTTATTATCGTTTTTAAAAGTATAAATATAGAAAAAATAATCATCTTTAGTTATTTCTTCAGTTTTAATCATCTCGCCACTCATAGCAGTTTTTTCTTCATTAAATATGTAATCTAGTTTGCCATTTATTACTTTGCGTTCAAATTCTTTCATTTCATCAACAGAATCAAATTTAGGCCCGTCATCTTTGTTCCATTCTAACAAATTGACTTCATCATTAATCCGGTTTAATTCTAATAACTTACTTTTTATATCAGCATAAATGTTGTTTCCCATAATTACAGCTCCTTGAAAACATAAATTGTCGTTTTTAAGTATAATTATCTTACTTTAAAACTATCTTAAAGTCAACGAATAATCGTAATTTTCTATTTATTATTATACACACTAATTATTAAAAAAGATATATAATTCATAAAAATAAAAATAGTCCTATACCAGCGACTATTTATAATCTTTACTGTATTGCAATAAGGCAGTGCAATGATCGGTAAAGTAAAATGGTTTAACAGCCAGTTCATCACTGACAATATAATTGTATCACTTAACAATTAGTCTTGCAAGACTAAAAGTACTAATTACTTATTATTTTTTAACAAAGTCAATATATAAGTTTTTATTTTGTATAATAATATTTCTAAAGTTTTAACATCTATAATATCTTCACTAGATAAAGAATTTTTAACTACATCTAATATTTCATCAATTTCACAAGAAAAATAGTTATCTGTTTTTTCTAGATTAGTTTTTACTTTATTTAAAAATATTTCATATTTCATTTTTTGCACCCCATTAAAATAATTTTTTCAAAATGTAATAAATAACATTAGTAGCTATACTATTGCCAGCTTGCTTAAATAATTGTCTATTAGAAATACCAACACTTTTTGCTTTATAAAAATCTTCATCACTAAACCCCATAAAACGCCAAGACTCTAAAGGACTGATCTTTTTCACAAAAAAACAATTATCCTTATAGATAATCATTTTACTTGTATCTTCAGTAGAGTTAGCGGTTAATGTAGGACAATATCCATTCATAGACCAAAGTCTAGCAGTTTGATTATATTTAGATGATGTATCGCGACCACAATGATTTTTACCGTCTATAAATCTATATAGATTAATAATGTATTTTCTTCTTCTATCTTTTAAATTCTTACACACTAATTTACTGTTTTTAGTATAATTTTTATTTTCTACAAAGCTATGCAAATCAAAAGGAACTTTCTCTGATAAAACTAAATTAGGATCAATTTCTTTTTCTAATAAATCTTTAAGTCGTAATTTTAGTTTAATTTTATCTGGAAAATAATATAAATAATTCCCTTTGATAGCTATTAAAAAATATCTTTCTCTATTTTGTGGAGTATCATAATCTAAAGCTGTTAATACGTGATCGTATAAAGAATATCCTAAATTTTCTAAATCTTCTTTAAATAAATTAAGTGTTTTTCTCATTTTAACATTAGTAATAGCAGCAACATTTTCAAATATAACAACTTTAGGTGGATCTTTTACTTCTTTTAAAAATTGTATCATCTTCCAACCTAAAGATGATCTAGTATTACTATTAAAATCAAATCCACGACGAACACCAGCCATAGAAATATCTTGACAAGGAAATCCACCGATCCAAATATCGCAATAAGGTAAATCAGCACCATTAATTTTAGTTATATCCCCAAGATTTTTATTAGGGGATTGACCGTGAATAGCACAATAACTTTTAATAGCGTATTTATCTACTTCACAAAAAAACACAGATTCATAATTATTTATAACACCGTTATCCTTTAATCTTTTAAATGCCATTTCTGGACTACCTATACCACTAAAGAAAGTACCGACCTTAACATTTTCTTTATCTAACCTTATAATAGGATAATTAAAATTAAAAAGATTGACGGTAGGATTATTAACTGTCATTATTCTTTTTCTTTCTAGTCGGATTTGCTTTTTTAGTGGGTATAGATTTAGGTATAGGTTGTTCTTCTGTAAATAATTCCTTTTCTATTCTAAAAGTATCTAAATCAAATATTTCAAGCTTATAAAAATCTTTATGTTTAACCTTAATATTATCAATAACTTTATACTTAATAGGATAATCTTTTATTTGTTTTAAATTACTCTTAACTGGATTCATACGAGCCATTAAAAATAGAGCTTCGCCAAACTTAAAATTCATAAGTTCATCTGGCGTAAGTAAATCTCTACCAGTTAAGGAATTATCAGAAGATAAATGAAAATCAGCTTTACCATATCTATTAGATGATGAAGTTCTAGTAGTTAGTATCGTATATTTTCCGATACGATTTGAAATTTCGCGAGCAGTCTGATACTCATTTGTCAGTAAATAAACAAGATTCATATTTGCTTTGATAGTAGCTGCTTGTTCTTTATAACTTTCTTGAAGTTGTCCGAAATCTTGAATTACACTATATATACGTATCTGTCTTGATCTTGCTACTGTTAGTTTTTTAGAAAATTCTGGAATATGAATTGTATTACATAATTCTTCTAATATAAAATTAACTCTAATAGGTAAAGTACCTGCTTTAGTTTTCTGTGCTTCTTCAACTAATGTTTGATACATTTGATTAAAAAACAATGTTCCTACAAAATGACGAGAAATCTTTTCATCTGGAACAATTAAGAAAATAGCAGTTTTTTTCTTGCCAATATCTTTTATATTGAATGAAGTTCTACTTGTAATATAACTAACACCAGTATCCCCGAAAACTCTTAATTTTGTAGCTAGAATTGAAAATATAGTAGCTCTAGTTTCGCCACGTGCAAAATTACCAGCAGAATATAAATTTTTAGCAGTACTACCAAAAGGACGATCATCAAAATATTTGTCTAGTGAATTCTGATCGCCATACTTTTTACCGCCGTGTTCTACAAGTAAATTATATATAGAATGAAAATGTACTTGATTTTCATTTTTACAATCTTCAATTAAAGCAAGACATAAAGCACTTAATACCGAAGAAGACGATTCTTGCCAATACTTATCACGACTATTAACTTCTTCACATATAGCATTTGATAAGTCATTAATAGTTTCAATCTCTTTTTCAAAATTGTTTTCTTTATGATATTCATAAGCTAAAGTAAGAGGATTCCAAAAATCACTATTTGAAGTATCCCTTAAATTAATAACTTTAATATCATATTTTTTTCTTTTTAAGTAATCATAAGTAGTCTTATATAATTCGCCTTTAACATCATTAATAATCATTGATTCCCCAGCGTCAGCAAGATTAAATATTAAAGGAAATATTACACTTGCAGTTTTACCAGATCCCGTGTTCCCAATTATTAATGAATGATTTGAGCTAGTATCTACATAGTATTTATTATTTTCTATTGCAACAACCATTCCACCTGATTTATTATCTTTTCCAAATTTCCAAGTAGTAAAATGATCTTTAATTTCTTTCATAGAAGCAAACTTGCTACTACCAAACTCATTACTTTCAACTCGTTTAGGAATACCATTAACAGAGTTAGAATTTCTAATCTTAAAATTATATTTATAAT
>JAGKUT010000098.1 GCA_021152765.1 Actinomycetes bacterium | reverse complement strand
ATTATAGATATTGGTGATGATTATTTTGATTATTGTGATGTTATTGATATGAATATTGTTATTTCTAAGTATAGAAATTTTTTATATAAGTTGGATGTTTTAATTGATAATGTCGATTGTGATATATATTGTTATGATGGTTATTATTATTATGAGCCTCGGAATATCGATTTTTTAAAGTTAGGTTTTTTTCTAGAGAATGGTGAAGTTATATTTGGTAGTGATGTTTGTGAAATAAAAAAGAAGGGTAATAAGTTAATCTCTATAGTTATTGATAAAATTTCTTAAAACATGTATAATTATGTTGGTGAAGTTTATGCGTCTTAGAAATGTTAAAGGAGCAAGTGGAGTTATTAGTAATTCTCGTTATATTATAAATAACTGTTTTGATTATAAAGGAAACTTTAAGTCTATATTTGGTAATAATAATCCTATTCATATTGAAGTTGGTATGGGTAAGGGTGATTTTATTATTGGTATGGCTTTAGCTCATCCTGATATAAATTTTATTGGTATTGAAAAGTTTGATAGTGTTTTAGTTAGGGCGGTTCAGAAATTAGATGATATGGATATTCCTAATTTACATTTAATTAGAATGGATGCATTATATATTGATGATGTCTTTTCTAAGGAAGTTGATTGTTTGTATTTGAATTTTTCTGATCCATGGCCAAAAGAAAGACATGCTAAAAGAAGACTTACAAGTGATTTATTCCTATCTAAGTATGATAGTATTTTTAGGGATTGTTCTAAGATTATTATGAAGACTGATAATCGTAAGTTATTTGAGTTTTCAGTTATGTCTTTTAATAATTATGGGTATAGTATTGATGATATTAGTTTGGATTTATATAATGATGATTTAAGTGGTAATGTTCAAACTGAATATGAGAAAAAATTTGTTTCTAATGGTAATATTATTTACAGAATTATTGTACATAAGTAGACATTGATTTTGTTTTAAATTATATATTTTTGTGTTCTTTTTTTATAAAATTTGTTATAATTAAGGAAAGTAGGTGAATCATGAAAAAATTTACTTTGTTATTAACTATTATTTGTATAATGTTTATTACAGGGTGTACTATGGTAAGAATAGATACTGGTAATATTGATAATATAGTTAATGTTGTTTTATCAAAGGAAAATGTTTTATATAATCATATCGGTAAGGGATATAAGTATTATATTCCAAGGGGTGTGACTTATATTGATACTATTGAGTTTAATGATAAACTTTATTCTAATGGTAATTATTACTATTTATATATTGATGCGATTAGTTATTATTATCAAAAGGAAATAAAACATTCTAAGAGTAGTGATTCATACTATTATAAGGATATAAATATTAATAATAAAGGCGGTTATATTGATATTCAACAGGTTGAAGATAAGTATTTAATTGATTTTATGTATAATTATGCGCATGTTCAATCATTGGTTAAAAAGGAAGATATTAATGAGGTTATATTAAATAGTTCTTATATTTTATCTACTGTGAAGTTCAATAATAATGTTATAAGAATTATGCTTAATGAAGATTATTTCAAGTATAAAGAAGAAAAATTTCAATTATTTGAGGAAGAGAAAAAGAATGATAATTTCTTGGAGTATAATGGATAGGAAGGTGAATTTATGGGATTAATGAATAAATTACGTGATATGTTTACGGAAGAAGTTGATGAAGTAGAAGAAGAACCTATAAAAAAAGAGGTGATTCAAGTTGAAATTCCTGCTCCACAACAAAAGGAGGAGGAAGTGGTTGAAGCTCCTAAAAAGGAAGAAAAAGTTCAGCAACCAATATTCTTTGATGATAATGATTTTGCTAATTTGGAACAACCAAAGAAAGTTGAAAAGAATTCTGGTTATATGAGAAAACACACTAGTTATGATAAGCCTAGAAAGGTTGAAGAAAAACAAGAGAAGAAAGTATTTAAGCCAACTCCTATAATTTCTCCTGTATATGGTGTCCTTGATAAAAATTATCATAAAGAAGATATAAAACAGAAGAATAATTATTCAAGTAGTGCATATTATAATCATAAGGATGTTAATATTGATGATATTCGTAAGAAGGCTTATGGAACTTTAGAGGATGATTTAGAGGTAACTTTATTTGGTGAGCCTGACAAGGTTGATGTTGAACCTGCAGCAGATTTAGATATGTTTGATGAATTATTAGAAAATTCAAATAATAAAGTTAATGAAACAGTAGATGATAGCGATTTATTTAATTTAATTGATTCAATGTACGAAAAAGAGGATGATAATAGTGGAAATGGCAAGTAGTTTATTACCGATAATATTTTATACTTTATTAAGTATATTAGTTGTATTTGTAATTGTATTTGTTTATAAATTAATTCTTACTTTAGATAAAACTAATGTATTGTTGGATGATATTTATATTAAAGTTAAAAAGTTAGATAATTTGTTTGAAGTTATTGATAGGGGTGCTGATACTATTAATTCGATGACTAATAAAGTTGTTGAAGTTTGTATTGGTGCTGTAAGTAAATTATTTAGAAAGAGAAGAAAGGATGAGGAAGATGAGTAAGAAGAAAGGCTTTGGTAAGTTTTTAATTGGTGCTGGAATTGGAGCTGGATTAGGTTTATTATTTGCTCCTAAAAAAGGTAGTGAAACAAGACGCGAACTTAAAATTAAAATGGATGAGTTAATTGAAAAGGCAAAAGGTATTGATGCTAAAGAGGTTAAGGAAAATATTGAAGTTAAAATTGCTGAAATTAAAGCTGAATTAGCTGATTTAGACAAAGAAAAAGTTTTAAAAATAGCTAAGAAGAAAGCTAAACAAATTCAGGATGCTTCTGAAGAGTTAGTTTCTTATGCTGTAGAAAAAGGAACTCCAGTTTTAAAGAGTGCTGCTGACGCTGTTAGAAATAAAGCTATTGTAGTTACTAAAGAAGTTTTAAATAAGTTAGAAAAGGAAGAAAAATAATTGTAAATAGAAAGTCATTTTTATGGCTTTTTATTTTTGTTTTATTTATTTATTTGCTTTGTTGTTGTATAATTTATATGAAAAGAGGTATTATATGATAATAGGTTCACATGTTTCTTTTAGTAAGAAGGAGCAGTTATTAGGTAGTGTTAAAGAGTGTGTTTCTTATGGAGCGAATACTTTTATGTTTTATACTGGCGCTCCTCAAAATACAGTTAGAATGCCTATTGATATTAATTTAAGGGATGAAGCATTTTCTTTGATGAAGGAAAATGGTATTGATAGTAAAAATGTCATTGTTCATGCTCCTTATATTGTTAATTTGGCTAACGAGAAGAATTTTCTTTTTTCTATTAGTTTTTTACGTGATGAGTTAAAAAGAGTTGAGGAGTTAGGGTTTGATAAGGTTGTACTTCATCCTGGTAGTCATGTAGGTATTGGTAGTGATAAGGCAATAGAGAATATTGTTTATTGCTTGAATAAGGTTTTAGTTGATACTAATGTTAAGATTTTAATTGAGACTATGGCAGGTAAAGGAACTGAAGTTGGTATTAATTTTAGTGAGATAAAAAGAATTATAGATGGAGTTAATAATAAAAATTTAATTGGTGTTTGTTTGGATACTTGTCATATTCATGATGCTGGTTATGATGTTAGTGATTTTGATAGTGTTCTTACAGAATTCGACAATATTATTGGTCTTGATAAGTTATTATGTATTCATGTAAATGATAGTAAGAATGTTATTGGTGCTCATAAAGATAGACATGAGAATATTGGTTATGGGCATATTGGGTTTGATAATATGATTAATATTATTTATAATGAACGAGTAAAAGATGTTCCTAAAATTTTAGAAACACCTTATGTTAAGGATGAAAAAGATAGTTATCCTCCTTATAAGTTTGAAATAGAAATGATTAAGGATAAGAAATTTAATAGTAATTTATATGATGAT
>JAGKUT010000097.1 GCA_021152765.1 Actinomycetes bacterium | reverse complement strand
GCGCCGAAGTCCATGACGCGCGTCACGGTGCCGTTCAGCGTGCAGTTGCCTTCACCGCCGGTAATGTATTCAATTTCATAAAAATCGTGAAAATGATTCGCTGTGAAGCCGTCAAACCGTTTTTGCCGCGCCATAATACTGCGCTGGTCAAATAAATCTTCTTTTTGCAGTCGTTCCATAGCCGGATCCTCCTTGCGCAAGCATTATAGCACAAATCATAAAAAAAATCAATTCTAGAATAATCTTTTATATTCATACCCCTAAAAACTTTACACGCATACTCCTTAATTTTATCAACAATATTAAGAGGTAAATCATTAGGAATAATAGTTTCTGACTTTTGAACATACTTAGCGTCATAATCATAAAACTCATTTACAGATTTTATTTCACCTAAATCAGAAATAATAAAATCTTTATTACCTAAAACAGCGCACTCTAACTCCCTACATGTAATAAACTTCTCAATAATAACTTTATCATCATATTTAAAAGAATTTTTGATAGCCTTCAAAAGTTCTTTTTTATTATTAACTTTTTTAATACCAATAGAAGAACCTCCACAACAAGGTTTAACAATCATTGGAAAATCCAACTTCTCAATAATATAACTAATATCATATCTCTCATCAATAACAACATAAGGAACCTGTGGAATATCAAGATAACTAAAAACTAATTTGGATAAACTCTTATCAAAACCAATAACGCTACTAGTAGTTTTAGAACCAACATACCTAATATTAAATAAATCTAACATTCCCTGTAACTTTCCATCCTCACCATTATTTCCATGAGTAATAGGAAAAATAACATCAAAATCTTTCAAATATTCAATAATGTTATCTATTCTAAAAATCTTTCCATCTAGCCAATTACCTTTTTCTAAAAAAGATAAATCATCATTAAACTTATACCAGACATTATCAAAACTAATACCAGCTAATTCATAAGAAAACAGTTTCGTATCTATATTTTCGACAATACTTTTTGCAGATTTACAAGAAACATAATGCTCAGTACTATTACCACCAAATAAAATCAAAACTTTCTTCATAACACACCTCATTAAATTATATTTAAAAAAAAACTCATTATGATAGTCATAAACAAATAAAAAATATAAAAAACAAAATATAATATAGTGAAGATGGCAAAAAAATACTTGTCACCAAGTATTTATATTTTCTTTTCAAGATAGTAATTTCTTAATTCTTTAAACCTTTGATAATGAACAACCTCTCTTTGTCTTAAAAAAGAAAGAGGCCCCAATAAATCTTTATCATTAGTCATATCCATCAAATGTTCATAAGTAGCTCTTGCTCTTTGCTCAGCAGCCATATCAGACTCTATATCGGCAATATAATCCCCCGAAGTTTCGATATAAGCACTAGTCCATGGCACACCATTCGCATCAGTTAAGAATAACCCATGATCATGTTGAGCAAAATGACCACCCAAACCAGCCTTTTCTAATTCTTCAATAGAAGCCCCATCAACCAATTGATGAATCATCGCAGCTATTATTTCAATATGATTTAACTCTTCACAAGCAATATCAGTTAAAAGTGCACGCCCCTTATCATCAGGCATTGTATATCTTTGATTCATATAACGTAAAGACGCAGCTAATTCACCATCAGGACCACCATATTGACTCATTAAATATTTTGCCATCTTCAAATCTTTTTTTCTTATATTAACAGGATACTCTAATTTTTTTTCATATAAAAACATAAAAACCTCCTACTTATTTTGCCAAGGCCAAGGAGAATTATCCCATGCCCAAGGGAAAGTGTTTAAGGAATCACTACTTATAAATAGTGGACCGTACTTACTCTCATATTCTTTCTCATAGTTTTTCTTTTGAACACGATACCTGTTAAATAATTCAATCGCACTTTTATCCTCTGGATATAAGTCTAAATAAAGATTTAAATCGATACAAGCAAAACATAAAGCATCAATACTAGTTAGTAACTCAGCCTGTTCATTCATAGGCTCAATTTCTAATGGATTAGATAACTTATAAGCATTATATAAATCAGGAAACATATTACCACTTATAAAACCAGTATAAGGATCAAATAATTTAGAATTTACTTTATTCATATTATTAAAACTTTGCTGATTATATAAAGGTTGATTATAATTATTATTCATATAATTATAATAATCATTAACACCATAATTCTTCATAACATTCCTCCTAGGTTATAGTATGACATTAATATATTAGTGTATAGGCAAAAACACAAAATAAAAAAAATAAAAAAAACACTTGCATTAACCCTTATTTACTGATAAAATATATATGTCTTTAAAAGACATGGCGTTGTTGGTGAAGTGGTTAACACATCGGATTGTGGTTCCGACACGCGTGGGTTCGATTCCCACACAGCGCCCCATTGTGAAATCTGCTCGAACTTTTCGAGTTATGATAAATGACTAATTCAGAAATGGATTAGTTTTTTTGTTATTAAAAACTATCCTAACTTAAAAAGAAAGGATGGAAACAATGGTAAATATTATTAAAGAAGAACTTTCATTAGAAGAATCATTAAAAAAGAAAATTGAGTTTATATGTGATTTTACTAATACTAAACCAACTATTATTAATGGTAATATTAGAAAAGTTGATAGAACTAACTTAACTTATATTGAGCCACATAGAATAATAATTAATAATATAACATTTCTAGTATTTAATTATTCTAATGAAATATTTATTGAAAACTTATCTAATAAGATTAAATTATCAGAACTAGAAGATTATTTAAAAACAATCTAAATACTACTTATTCCCTAAACAGGGAATTGACAAATTAAAAAAAAGTGATATTATAAATAACCAATGAAAGAGGTATACTCTAGAAATGGAGGTACATCTATGAAATATAAACACAATTTATCGAAAATTTATAATATTGAATATTTTGAGGAGTCAGTAGTATTTAGACTTTATTAAATACTATTGGCTCCTCTTTTTTAGTAAAAGGAGTTGAAGTTTTATGGATAACGAAAAGAAAGTTGCAGGATTATATATCAGGGTTAGTACTGAAGATCAAGCTCGTGAAGGATTTAGTTTACCAGAACAAGAAAAGCGTTTAAGGGCTATGTGTGAGTATAAAGGTTATGAGATATATAAATTATACAAGGATGCTGGAATAAGTGCTAAAACTGGCAATTATAGGCCTGCATTTGAAGAATTATTACAAGATATAAGAGAAAAGAAATGTAATACTATTGTAGTGTTAAAATTAGATAGATTAACTCGTTCAGTATTTGACCTAGAAGGTATTATGAGATTTCTAGAAGAAAACAATGCATATCTAGATTGTGCTAATGAAGAGATTAATACAACAAATTCAAGTGGTAAATTAGTTGCTAGAATGCTTACTAGTGTTTCTCAAAATGAAATTGAAAGAACAAGTGAAAGAACTAAATTTGGTTTAGTTGGTGCAATAAAAGAAGGACATATTCCAGGTAAGAATCCACTAGGTTATAAGCGAGATGGTAAAAAACTAGTAATAGATCCATTAACTAAAGATATTGTTAAAAGAATATATGATTTATATTTTGAAGGTAAAAGTTATTCTAATATTGCTACTATATTTAATCAAGAAGAAGTATTAGGAAAAACAAATTGGAGAGATACAGGAATACTTCGTATTATTTCAAATGAAATATATAAAGGAGACTTTGTATCTGGAAAAACTTTTAATAAACCTGTTTATTATGAAAATGTAGTTGAACCTATTGTGTCAAGAGAACTATGGGAAAATTGCCAAGTTCAAAAAAAGAAAAATCAAAAAAGTTATATGAGAACACAAACTTATATATTTTTACAAAAACTTAAATGTCCTAAATGTGGAAGAATACTTGCTGGTGGTGCTTCACATAAATTAAAATCAGATAAATGGTATTTCTATTATAGGTGTGAAAATTGTAAAAATAATATTAAAGAAGAAG
>JAGKUT010000096.1 GCA_021152765.1 Actinomycetes bacterium | reverse complement strand
TATATTATATATAGAACTGATATTTATTAGTTATTCTTTTAGATATAAGTGTTCAAAATAGGCTCTTGTATCGCACCAAGTTTATTGACTTTGATATTATACATTATGTATAATATTTTTAATATTTAATATGGAGGGTTTTTATGGGTAAAGATATTCATAAAGTTAGTGATGATTTTTTTAAAAGAATAGAAGAAGACTCTAAATATGTACGTGATACTCAAAAGGAAGCAAATTTAAAATTAAGAATGAGAAAGAAAAAATTATTTCCTATTATTAAGGATGATAGTATTTTTGTTTATAGGTTATCAAGTACTAAAGAAACTGATAAAATTGTAAGTGAATATTCTGATAGTTTATGTGATATTTATGATGTTGTAACTAATGATGAAAAAATAAAAAATGATTTTTATTTTAGGTCTAGTTATAGTCCTTATTTCAGAAATCTTTTACATCATCATATTTCAACAAGAGAAGATCTGTATAGATATTATAAATTGGATGTGGTTGAGAATAGGGATAGTTTTCTTAATTTACCACAGAATCAAATTTTTAAAATAGATGATGAAATGAAGTTTGATGAAATAATTGAAGCAATGGCAAAGTATTATTTTACATTTGTTTTTAAAAATCCTTCAAAAATATCTAAAATTATTTCTTTTTCTTCTAGATATTTAGATATTGATTATGTTGCTTCTGAAATATATTATTTTTTAAATTCTGAGAGTAGGGATTTTTTTACAGGAACAAGTCCTATTGAGGATGAACAAATGGAACTTAGTCGAATTATTTTTACTGATAAAGAAATGAATTTATCTGAGAATGAAAAAATATCATTAATTAAGAATATAATTGATTCTTTTAAGATCGAATGTGTATATAATTCTAAAATTGATGAAATGAATGAATTTCTTACTTCAAGCGTTTTTGGTACAAAGTCTAAGGATTTAGTTTTAAAGTTTGCTCAACATAATGCCAATTTGATTAATGATAGTGAGTTTTCACCTTTATATAAAAAAATTATTTCATCTAAAACAAAATGTTTAATTAAGAAATAAGGTTTTAATTTTTAACCTTTTTTTTATTTATTCATATATTATTTTGGGTGAATAATATGGATTATGATTATAATTTTGGTAATGATTATTATAAGTATGATGGACCTATTGGTATAAAGAGTACTGTTTATAATATTTTAGCGTCAGAACAATCTCAAGATGATCAACCTGGTATGGAGTATTTAATGAATCCGCTTCCTATTTTTGATAATCCTAATTATAAGGGTAGTGGTAAGTTAAAGGATAAAGTTGCAATTATTACTGGTGGTGATAGTGGACTTGGTAGGGCTTGTAGTATTGCTTATGTTAAGGAAGGTGCTAAGGTAGTTATTGTTTATTACGATGAAGATAAAGATGCTTTTGATACTGAGGATTATATTAAGTCTTTAGGTGGAGAGTGTTTTTTAATCCGAGGGGATATAACTGATCATGGTTTTTGTAAGTTTGTTGTTGATGAAACTATTAGTAAGTATGGACATATTGATATTCTAGTTAATAATGCAGGGGTACAGTATCAACAAGATAGTTTAGAATGTATTAGTGATGAGCAATTAGATTGGACTTTTAAAGTTAATGTATATGGCATGTTTTATTTAACTAAAGAAGTTTTACCTTATTTAAAAAGTGGGGCATCTATTATTAATTTATCTAGTGTTACTACATTTTATGGTGATCCGCAGTTAATTGATTATGTTAGTACTAAAGGAGCAATTGTTGGTTTTACTCGTGCTTTAGCTCGTAATTTGGCTTTAAAAAATATTCGTGTTAATGCGATTGCGCCTGGGTTTTTTTGGACTCCATTACAACCTGCTTGTTGGGTAGCTGAGAAGATTCCGTCACTGGGGGCTGATTCAGCTATGGCTCGTGGTGCGATGCCTTATGAGCTTGCTTCTACTTTTGTATTTTTAGCGTGTGATGATTCTAGTTATATGACTGGTCAAGTAATTCATAATAATGGTGGTCAAGTAATGGGATAGAATGTTTAGTTTTTTTCTAAATATTCTTTTTTTTTATTGATTATTATTGTTGGTTTGTGTTAGTATTTATTTGGTGATTATTATGGGATTTTTTGATTTATTTGGTAAGAAAATAAAGAATGATACGAATAAATCATTTACGGTTAATATAGATATTTGTTCTAAATTAGATTGGAATGATTTTTTAAAGTGTATAGGTTATACTGAATCAGATATTAAAGGAAATGTTGAGCAGTTAAAGATTATTTTATCTCCTTTTTTGAGGGAATTATATATATATAAGTATAATATGCCTATTGATTTAAATAAGCGTATTGATATGTTTGAAAATTGGTTTGAAAATGATAGTTTTCGTAGGTGCTATAGCGTAAATATTAGGGAATTGATTTTTAAGTTAGCTTCTTGGTATGAAATGAGATATAGTGATAGTACTTTGAATGAAATGTTATCATCTGGTAAAATTGATAATTATAATTGTTTTAATTTTAACAGAAATAAATATATTCATGATAATTTTAATGATGATTCTGATGTTTATTTTTTAGAGTTGTCTAAGACTTTAGATTTTGGTTTCTTTATTAAGAGTTTGAGTGATAATGAAAAGGAGATATTTAAGAAGAAAAAGTTATCTATTAATTTTACAAAGGATAATTATGGTAATACATATTTTTTGACTCCTAATGGTTTTGTTGAAAGTATTTTAGATTGTAATAACAGTTTTTTATTAAATAAATGTGATAGAAGTACTCATATTACTGATGTTGTTGGTTTTAGTGAGAGTTCGATTGATGTTTATATTAATGCGACTAAGGAAAGTGTTAAGAATTCTATTTTATTTTATTATAAATCTGCTTTTGTAAAACAAGAGGTTTTGAATTGTGCGATGTATAAGTTAGTTTTAAATCAAAATACTAAATTTGGTACTTTAAGATCTTTATTGTTTGCGAAAGAATTTGGCCTTGATATTGATGTTCCTATGATTTATGGCGTAGAGAGAGATAATTATGTTAGACAAGAAATTAATTTTTATCTTAAGTTTGGTGGTTCTAAAGATTTAATTTGTTATAGAAATTATTTTGATGCAGGGTACAAGAATGGTGAGGAGCCTCTTGAAATGAAAAGTATTGCTGATATGATAAAAGATTACTGTGGTATATATACAGATGAAGAAAAATTCCTTCAACAAAAATTATGTGATGTTTTATCGTCTAAGGTTTCTAGTTCGAAAGAGTTATATCAAAAACTTGCAGATGTTCTTTCTTCTCAAATTAATCCTTATGAATTAGAAAAGGAAAAGAAAAGATTGATGATTGATGAGGATGAGGAACGTAGAAGACAGGTTATTCAAAGAAGACTTGCGAAGAAGTTGAATAGATAGTTTTAGAGGTGATTTATTATGGGAAAATATTATACAATTTTTGATATTGTAAGTGGTTTAAGGCCTGAGTATCTTAAGACAAAGGAAGAATTGGAAGCTTTAAAAAAATATTTAGAAATATTTATTAGAAATGTCGATATTGAGTTTTTTATTAATACATCATTAGGTGATCCTAACATGCTTTATAGAATGTATCGTACTGGTTTTACTAATGTTGTAAAAAAGCCAAATGGCATGTATGGAAGGATTATACCTCATAATGCACCTGAAGAAATAAAAAAAGTAGGTAATATTTATGTTATATCTGATCAACATGTTTTAGTTAAAGATGATATTGGATTTAGTAATAAAGTTGATAAAATATTGAGTTCTGAGTTTACGCAGAATATTAGTTTTGATAAAGAATTTGGGGATTTTAGATTAAGAATTGACAGTTGTTGGATTAGTTTTGGAAATTCTGATCAGGCTTTTACTTGTCATGCTTGTAAGGATGATTATTCTGTTATTTCTTCTCAATTTGATTTACTTTCTTATGAGATTCCTCAATCTGAATTACCTGATTATCATGTTGAGAGGATTGAAAAAAATAAAATTTTTAAAA
>JAGKUT010000095.1 GCA_021152765.1 Actinomycetes bacterium | reverse complement strand
TGGTCTTGACATATAATCACATCCTTTACTAAATTTTATCATATAAAAAGTAGACTAGAGTTTTTTTTCTCTGTCTACTTTTATCATATCACTTCATAAAAGGAGTTTTATTTTTGATATCTAGAAATATTTAAAAGAATACCAATACTACATAAAGTAATTAATAAACTAGAGCCACCATATGATAAAAACGGTAAAGTCACCCCAGTAACCGGAATAAGTCCAACAACAACCATCAAATTTAAAATAGCTTGAAAAGCAATCTGAAAAGTAATTCCAAAAGCCAAATACTTACCAAATAAATCATTACTGCGACAAGAAATCTTAAAGCCACTATAAATAATAGTTAAAAATAATAAAGAAACAATTAAAATACCAACAAAACCAAACTCCTCACTAATAATAGAAAAAATAAAATCAGTCTGAGGTTCAGGTAAATAAAAATGCTTCTGACGAGAATTTAAAAAACCATACCCAAATAACCCACCAGGACCAATCGCATATAAACTCTGAATAATTTGAAACCCACTCCCTAAAGGATCTTCCCAAGGATTCAAAAACGACAAAATTCTTTTTAACCTATAAGGAGCAGCTATAATAAGTCCAACAATGCCAATAACACCTACTACACCAATCTTTAAAAAGAATTTAAAATCAACTCCACCAACAAATAATAATCCAATAATAGATATAACTATAATCATTCCAGTACCAAAATCAGGCTGTAACATAATTAATCCAAAAACAAGAAACAAAATACCTAAAATAGGTAAAACACCACGCTTAATATCACGAAGATTTCTTTCATTATTAACCAAATATTTAGAAACAAAAATAATTAAACACAACTTAGTAAATTCACTAGGCTGAATACCAAAAGAACCTATACCAAACCAACTACGACTACCATTTCTTACACTACCAATACCAGGAATTAAAACCAAAATAAGTAAAATAATACACCCTATTAATAAAAAACTAGACTTCTCATAATACTTATCATACTTAATATGACTAACAATCATCATTAAAACAACACCTACAACAAAAAATATACCTTGATTAACAACAAACTTATAAGGATTATTAAACTTATACTCTGCCCATACATACGAAGCAGAATAAATCATAATAAGCCCAAATAAAGAAATAACAATAACACTAACTAATAATAAAATATCAATACTTTTCTTCATAGTATCACCTACCAAAAAATACCAATTATTAAAGAAATCAAGCCACCAATAATTCCAATTAACCAAAATATTTTAACAACATCAACCTCACTATAATACCTCTCAAAAGTATGATGAATTGGAGTAATTGGAAACAACCTCTTATGAGTAAGTTTATAATAACCAACCTGTAATAAACACGTAATAGTTTCAATTACAAATACAATCCCAATAAATATCAACAACAACTCATGACGAGTCAAAATACAAATACTTGCAAGCGTCGCACCTAAACATAGACTTCCAGTATCACCCATAAATACTTTAGCAGGATGACTGTTAAACATTAAAAATCCAAATAAAGAACCAACAAGAATAAAGCCAAATAAAGATATCTCCCTATAACCTTCCAACCACTCAGTGTTCCAACAAATAATTGAAACACAAATAAAACTAATAATAGATAAACCACCTGCAAGTCCATCCAAACCATCACTGATATTAACCGCATTAGAAGAAGCAACCAAAATGAATAAAATGACAATTCCATAAATAAAACCAATCTTATACTTAATACCTAATGTATGAATCCATAAAAGAGGTTCATTTCCACCCTTCATAAATAAAGAAAAAAATATAACAGAAACAACAAGCTGTAAAAAAAACTTTTGATTTACAGAAAGCCCCTTATTATTATGTCGAAGAATAATTAATAAATCATCAATAAAACCAATGATTGCGTAACTAATAAAAGTAAATAAAACAATAACAAAATTATAACTAAACTTAAACTTACCAAAAACAAACATAAATAAAATAACAACTAAAACAGGAAGAATAAATATTAACCCACCTATAGTAGGCGTTCCACTCTTACTATTATGAAACCTCTCTAGATAAATACTTAAAGACTGATTAGCCTTCAACATTCTAAGCAATGGAATCAAAACAACACCAAAAACAATAGATAGAATAAAACCAATAAAGATTACTAATATAGGCATAGCAAGTATCATATTATTCCTCCTCTAAATAAAGTCTAACAACCTCACCCTCCAAAATTTTCTCACCAGAAGACGGAGACATATAACTAACAGTATTACCACTACCAGAAAACTCTAAAGAAAAATCTTTCAACACTTTACGAGCATCACCAACATCCATTCCAACAACATCAGGAATCACTTTATAATGTTTCTCACCTACTTTATAATTCTTTTCACCCGCACCATCCCTCTTTTCGATACCTAAAATACCAATAGAATCAAATAAAATATTACGAGCAATAGGAGCCGCAACAGTTCCACCATATTGAGAAACACCTTTCGCATTATCAACCGCAACATAAACAATTATCTCTGGATCATCAGCAGGCAAAAAACCAATAAAACTTGTAATATAATTACCCACCATATAATGACCATCTTTTACCTTTTGAGCAGTACCAGTTTTGCCACCAACACGATAACCGTCAATGAAAGCATTTCTACCAGTACCATTTTGAACAACGCTTTCCAATGCATACTTAACAGTATTACTAGACTCATTAGAAATAACCTGTCTAACAACCTTAGGCTTATTCTCTAAAATAACACTATTAGTTTCAGGCTCATTCAAACTCTTAACAATATAAGGTTTATATAAAATTCCTCCATTAATAGCTGCACTAACAGCAGTTATTTGTTGTATAGGAGTAACCGAAACACCTTGACCAAAAGCAGTAGTTGCGAGTTCTACAGGACCAACTCTATCCAAATTAAATAAAATACCACTACTTTCACCATTCAAGTCAACTCCTGTTTTCTGACCGAATCCAAAATTATAAATATATTCAAACAACTTTTCCTTACCTAACTTCAAACCTAGATTAACAAACCCTGGGTTACAAGAATTCTCAACAACCTGTAAATAAGTTTGCAAACCATGTCCACCATGTTTCCAACAATGTAGAGTTGCCCCTTCAACAGTAATCGCTCCACCATCAAAAAATGTATCATGCTCTAAGTCAACAACACCCTCATTTACAGAAGCGCTTAAAGTAACAATCTTAAAAGTACTACCAGGTTCATATGTCATCCAAATAGGAAGATTACGATTAATTTCTTCTACACTATACTTACTATAATTACTAGGAGAAAAACTAGGACGTGATGCAATAGCCAAAATCTCACCAGTATTTGGATTCATCGCAATACCCCATGCACCATCCGGATTATACTTACTAATAACATTATCAAGTTCCCTCTCCATAGAAGCTTGAATATCATAATTAATAGTTAAAGTCATATTAACCCCATCCTGAGGTTGTTCATAAATCTCAGATAACTCCAACCTATTACCCTTCGCATCACTATAATATTTAATCGCACCATAACTACCAGTTAAATATTGATCATAAATTAATTCCAATCCAGCTAACCCTTGATTATCAATACCAACAAATCCTAAAGAATGAGAAAGCATTGTGTCATTTGGATAATAACGCTTAGACTCCTTAACTAAATAAACACCAGGAAGCTTCAAATCATTAATCTTATCCGCAACCTCATAACTAAGTCTTCTACCTTCAGGATGAACACGCTCAATAGAAGCAATTTTCATAACATGTTTCATCATAGAATCCTTTGAAACACCAAGAATATCAGCCAATTTTAATAAAACAATTCTAATCCTTACATGAATATTCTTAAAAAACACTGGTATCACCTAAAAAAAGTATATGAACAAAACAAAAAAAAAAGACTATAAAGTCTTTTTACTTAACAACAATATTAACAAGTTTTCCTGGAACAACAATTTCCTTAACAATATCATGTCCATAAATAAATGCTTGAACATTATCAATTTCCTTAGCTAATTTAACCATTTCATCACGAGAAGTATCAGTTGAAACTTCAATCTTACCTCTTATTTTACCATTAACTTGAACAACCATTTCAAATGAATCATCAACCATTAAAGACTCATCATATGTAGGCCACTTCTCATAAGCAATAGTGTTTTCATGATTAAATACAGTTTGCCAAATTTCTTCAGTAATATGAGGACATAATGGATTAAGTAACTTAATAAATCCTTCAGCCTGTTCTAAAGACATACAATCCTCTTTATAAACAGCATTAACAAAAATCATCATTTGTGAAATAGCAGTATTAATATTTAAAGACTCATAATCTTCTGTAACTTTCTTAACAGTTTGATTATAAACTTTATCTAACTTCTTATTCTCTTTAAAATCAATAATACCTTCAGTATAAAGTCTCCATACACGTTCCAAGAACTTCTTAGAACCAACAACACCTTCATTACTCCATGGCTTATCAGCCTCTAATGGCCCCATAAACATTTCATATAACCTTAAAGTATCCGCACCATAATCTCTAACTATATCATTAGGATTAACAACATACTTAGGAAAACGTTTACCCATCTTAATACCATTAGAACCAAGAATCATTCCTTGATGAAATAATCTCTTAAATGGTTCACTAACAGGAGAAATACCCTTATCATATAAATATTGATTCCACATTCTTGAATATAGTAAATGTCCTACAGCATGTTCAGGACCACCTACATATAAATCAACAGGCATCCAATAATCAAGTAACTTCTTATCAGCTAACTCATTATCATTATGCGGATCAATATATCTTAAGAAATACCAACTAGAACCAGCACTACCAGGCATAGTAGAAGTTTCTCTCTTACCTTTAACACCATCTACAGTTACATTTACCCAATCAACAGCATTCTCTAATGGAGCCTTTCCACCTTTACCCTTATAATCCTCCAATTCAGGTAAAACTAAAGGTAATTCAGAATCAGATAAAACAATATCTCTTCCATCCTCTAAATGAATAATTGGAATAGGTTCTCCCCAATATCTTTGACGAGCAAAAATCCATTCTCTTAATCTATAATTAGTCTTTCTTCTAGCAACACCCATATTAACTAACTTATCAGTAATAGCCTCTTTAGCTTCTTCAACAGTTAATCCACTAAAATCCTCAGAATTAATTAACTTACAACCTTTACCTAAATAATCAACCTTTTCAAAAGCACATTCACTTACATCTCTACCATCAATAACTTGAATCATTGGAATATTATGAGCAACCGCATACTCAAAATCTCTTTGATCATGACTTGGAACAGCCATAACCGCACCAGTTCCATAACTAGCAAGAACAAAGTCCCCTAAGAAAATATCAACCTCTTTACCATTAACAGGATTAATAGCTTTAATACCCTCAACTCTTAAACCAGTTTTACTCTTAGAATTAGTCCTATCCATTTCAGACATCTTAGAAACTTCTTCACGATAAGCAACAACTTCATCCCAGTTAGTAATTCTATCCTTCAACTCATCAACTAATTTATTTTCAGGCGCTAAAACCATAAAAGTAATTCCATAAATTGTCTCAATACAAGTAGTATATATAGAAAATTTACCACCATCTACTATATCAAAATCAACCTCTACACCTGTACTTTTACCAATCCAATTTCTTTGAATTTCCTTAGTACTTTCAGGCCAATCCAAATCATCTAATCCAGACAATAATCTTTCCGCAAACGCAGGAATATCAATAACCCACTGCTTCATATTACGTCTAACAACAGGAAATCCTCCACGCTCACTCTTACCATCAATAACCTCATCATTAGCTAAAACAGTACCAAGTTCCTCACACCAATTAACAGGCATATCAATACATTTAGCGTATCCATCAAGATATAATTTCTTAAAAATCCATTGAGTCCATTTATAAAAACTTGGATCACTAGTAGAAATTTCTCTATCCCAATCATAAGATAATCCTAATAATTTCAATTGAACCTTAAAAGTTTCAATATTTTTCTCAGTAAAACCAGCAGGATGATTACCAGTATTAATCGCATATTGTTCTGCAGGTAAACCAAAAGAATCAAATCCCATTGGATGCAATACATTATACCCTTGCATTCTCTTCATACGACTTACTACATCAGTAGCAGTATACCCTTCAGGATGTCCAGCATGTAGACCTACTCCAGATGGATAAGGGAACATATCCAAAGCATAAAACTTAGGCTTACTAAAATCATAACTATCAGTCTTGAAAGTCTTATTATCCTCCCAATACTTTTGCCATTTTTTTTCAATCTCATTAAAATTATACATACTAATTTCCTTCTTTCTTCTTATAAATAAAACCTATAAATTTATAAATAACAAAAATTAAAACTATTAATACAACAAAACAAACCAATAATTTTATTATATAA
>JAGKUT010000001.1 GCA_021152765.1 Actinomycetes bacterium | reverse complement strand
ATTTATAACTGTTATACTTTCTGTTGGATTACTAAATACTTGTTTATGTTCTTGGTAAAGATATTTAAATGGTTGTGTTCTTATTTTAACAGTTGCTTCTTTAAATCTTACCAATCTTTCATAATTAATTTGATTTATTATTTTTACTTTATAGTATTTATCTGGTTCATTGCTAAAAACAATTGAACCTTCACCATTAAAATAATCAATAACCTCATCTATATCATAGTTTCTTGTAAGACCTATTTTAAGAGTTTTATCATAACTTTCATATCCTAAGTCTTCCATATAGGATCCATCTACACCATCTATAACTGTTTCAGATACTCTCATTTTAGGTTTAGTAATAGAAGGAAGTTCTTGTATGATTAAGCCTCTAATTGTTCTACTATCTATTCCTTTAAATATTACATAATTATTCATGAATAAACCACTCTTTCTACTACATCAGATACAAAACTTCCCATTTCTCTACCGTTCATAACAACCTTTGTGTCTTTTAAAGCTTCTTTGAATGCGTTTACTAAAGTATTATAATTTAATGAATTTGTTCCGTTAGAATTTAAATTAACACTTGTATCAAAGTCTGTTGGTATCATATTACTCATATTTTCTGCAACACTTGACATAGTATCTCCAAATCCCTCTTCAATACCTAATGCTAAATTTGTACCAATTTGTTCCTTAAAAACTCTGGATGGAGAATGAATCCCAAATACAGATTTAAATTTATTTACAATTCCACTTCCGAAGTTACTTACAGCATTTTTTAAACCTTCCCATTTTTCCTTAATACCTTCCCATAAACCGCTAATAAGATTCCTACCAACATCTTTTATTGATGATAAACCATTTAATAATCCTGAAACTAATGAACCTATAATTTCGGGAGTTTTTGCTATTAATTGAGGTATAGCCATTATTAATCCTTTTACTAGTTCTATAATTATTCTGATACCCATTTCAATTATTTTAGGTAAATTACCTATTATAGCTGTTACTAATTTATCTATAATAATAGGAATTTTATCTATCAACACTGGTATTGCATTTATTAATCCTTCTGCAAGGCCTATTATCAATTCAATTCCAGCATCTATAATTAAGTCGACATTATCAATTAATGTAGTAACCATTAGCAATAATGCATCCATTATAGTAGGAATTAATGTTGGTAGACTTTGTGCAATTCCCTGGACTAAAGATACTAATACTTTTACTCCTGCTTCTAATATCATTGGTAAATTTTCTACTAAAGAAGATACAACTTGCATTAGAACTTTAATAACAACAGGAAGTATTGCACCTAAATTACTTGTAATACCATTTAATAATTGGGTTATAACTTGTAAACCTGCTGATGTTATTACAGGTAAATTATCAACAAGGGCTTGTCCTAATGTTTGAATTAAAGTACCTGCTAATTCCATTAATTGTGGTATTTGTTCACTTATATTCTCTACTAATGCATTTACACTATCTGAAATCATTCCCATTGCATCTGAAATTCCTCCAGAATCACCATCAACAACGCTACCTATAAGTGCATTAATACCTACCATCAAACTATTTATATTTCTTGTTGCTCCTGATACTGCTGGTGCAAAGGCACTTGCTAAAATATTACCTGTTGACTTTGTAGTAGACTTGAATATTTGAAATTGATCATCCAATTCACCGAGAGATTTAAGAGCTTCTTCATCTAAAACTGCGCCCATTTCATGTGCTGCATCTGTTAATTCAGTTAATCCTTCAGAGCCTAGCTTTATTAATGGATTCAATTCTTGAGCCGATTTTCCAAACAATTGCATTGATAATGCGTCTCTTTCGGTTTCATTTGACATTTCTCCTAATTTTCCAATTGTCTCATTGAATATTTCTTGATTGTTTCTTAATGAACCATCAGCATTTCTTATAGAAACACCTAATGCTTTATACTTTTCTTCATTAGATTCCAATGACTTTGTCATTTTAGCCATTGATTTTGTTATGGTTTCTAATGGAACATCTGTTAATTCTGCTACTGCTTGATATTCTTGTAATTGATCTGTTGCAATACCAGTTTGAGCCGATAAAGTCATAATGTTATCAGCATAACTTGCTCCATCTACTAAAGCGCTACTCATTGCATTGCCAATTGATTTGATTCCATTTGCTATAGCAGTTAATCCACCTTTAATTGCATCACTTATTAAATTTGCTTTTATTAGATCACCAAGTTTTAAAGTATTTTCTCCTACTTCCTTTAAATTATCAGAACTATTTCCTAATTCTCTATTCATTTTATTTAATTCTGATTGAGCATCATTTAATTGTGTCTGCCATTTCTTTGTAGTGGTGCTGTTTTCACCTGTTTCTTTCTTTGCGGATTCCAAAGCTTCCTTTAGAATTTTTACTTTCTCTTGTTGTTCACTAATTTTTTTTGTTAAAACTTCATTAGTTTCTTTTAATTTTTTTGATGAATTATCATTTTTATCATATTGACTTGTGACTACTTTCATCTCACTGCCTAGTACTCTTAAATTATCACATATACTAGAAAGGGCCTTTTTATACTCGCTTTCTTGCTGAAGTTTAATAGTTCCTCCAAAACTACTGGCCATACTATCCCTCCTTTCTAATCTGGTAAAAATTCACCTTCATGGTTTGCTAATTCTTCTAATTCTCTATAAGTCCTACCACTTAATTGAAAATCATAGTTATTTCTATAATGTCTGAATTGCTTACAGAATTTTTTTAAGGTCATTCTTCCTACTTCTTTTTGTGAATAACCTAATAAAGTGTGTCCTACAAATAAAATCCACGAGAAATTTATTTTTCCATCATCTTCCTCGTGGACTACACGTTTTTTTGTTCTTCTTCTTTGTCTTCAGTTGATGATATTGATAAATTTTTGATTGCAGATAATACATTCGTAATTCCAGCATCTGTAATAATTCTTCCTACTTGTTTTAAACTTACAAATTCTTGTTTAATATCTGAACTTTCATTTTGTATATCTATTGCTTCATTGATCATTTCACGCAAGCCTACTTTTAAATCTGATACTTTGGGTTCTCCAGTATTACTTTTTTCTACTATATCTGCCCAATCGCCAACAGTGCCGTAAGCATTTTGAATTTCTTCCATTACATTTAAATTGAAACAAATTGGATATTTCTTATTTCCTGCATCTATATAAGCTAATTTTTCTTTCATAAATACCTCCATATAAAAAAATAAGACTAGACATAAAATCTAGCCTTATTCTGTCTTATCATTATTTTTAGATGTTTTATTTTTAACGGCTTCAAAGAAAACCTTATTTTTTTCGTACATTTCTTTTGGAATGTCATAGTTTTTGCCTTCAACAAAAACTTTTTCTCTATTTAATTGACATGTACTTATACATTTAACTTCCATTTCTACCTCCTAATTTGCTGAAGGTGTTAGTAGTGTATCTAAATAAGTTTCAGCAGCTGCTTCAGTATCAAAAGTCTTATGTTTTTCCCAATCACCAATAGCAAATCCATTCATTGCTGTTTCTAATGCAAATACTTTAGCTTCAATTGTAGTTGTTCCAAACTCAATACTTTCTCCTTTTGTTTTTGCGTCAGTTGTTATGTTTGTACATTTACATCTTGGGAAAAATTCAACCTTATATTTTTTTGAACCATTGATCATTTTAGTAACAATGTGTCCATATCCAAATTCTGGAGCGTTATCATTTATATTTTTTGTAACTTCTCCTGCATTTGTTTGACCTGAAGTAATTGTATTACCCATTAATTTAGCTTCTTTTGTATCATCATCATTGGCTACAGTGATTGTCAAAGTTCCACTTTTAAAACTGTAATCAGATTCTGCTAATGCATCATCAGCATATAATTCAGCACTGTTATATTCAGCTGAAAACTTTTCGTCAATTACCTTTTCTAATTTAGGTACTGTAGAATTTGTTAATGCACTATACTTATTGGCTTCTTGATCAATAGTATTGTACTTACCTTTTTTAAATCCAATTCTGGCCATCTGTAATCATCCTTTCTTTTTGCCATGTAGTGACCTTATGAAAAAAACGAGTATCTTTTTCATAGATATCCTCGCTATCCTCATCCCAAGTCCAATCGGCATTATATAATTTTTTCTTTACTTCTTTTAAAATATCTAAATAATTGCCTTTAGTATAAATATGTATGTCGTAAGTACTTACAGTTGCTAATACCTCATCATCACCAAAAAAAACAGGTTCTTCGCCTAATGAATTATAAACAATATAAGTTTCTTCTGTTCCTTCATAGTCTAAAAATTCAAATGGAATCTTTTTATTATTTACTGTAAAATCAGCAAATAATGTTTCTAATTCTTGATTCTTCATTAGTCTTTTGGTAAATACCTTTCTTGAACTTTTAACATTTCTTGTTCGATATCTTTCTTTTTAAATGACTTTCTAAAAAATGGTTTAGGAGCCTCACCTCTAGATGTTCCTCTTTCTCTAGTGTTTGCTACAAGTGCAGCTGGAACTTCTTGTCCATTTTCATTTGTAAAATATCCATAAAAACCAACTTTAGTATTAATACCATCATCACTTGGAGTTTTATATGTCCTAGTGATTTTTAAACATTTTTCCAAGTTATCTGTTTTTTTGAAGGACCTTTTCATATTAGCAACAACATTCTTTCGAACGACTTCAGCTCCTGCTCTTGTCATTTCACTACACATTTGCTCACTGTTCATCGCTAATTCTTCTAATTCTTTTATTAGTTCTGATGGTATTTCTGCTACAAATTTAGCCATTTATTTAGTAACCTCTTTAGCTTGAATTTCTAGTTCTACGTTTGCTTCATCTATATTGTTTAAATATTCAATTGTATATGTCTTACTATTATATTTGATAAACATATCTCTTGTAATTTTTGTTATTGGATATCTGATTGTAAAATTGGTATAAGCTTTTTCAAAATCACTATCGTTCATTATCAAAGTCATACCTCTTGTTGTTTTTATATTAGCATAAGTAGTTAAGACAATGACTTCTTGTGCTTGCTTAAATCCATCATTGTCTTTTTGAACTACTTTTTTATAAATACTTATTTTCTTATTATATTTACCTGCATTTATCATAAAAGATTTATCCTATGTCTACCTAATATAGTATCAATTACTTTATTAGTATTTGATTTATCAACATAAAGTGTTCTATTATCATACATATCCTGGCATAACACATAGATTGCTATAATAAAATCTTCATGTTTATCTAAATCTTCAAGACCTGTTTCATCTTTTATATACTTTTTGGCAACTTTTAGATAAGTATCAATTGTTTTTTTTATGCTATCATCTAATTCTGCTATTCTTAAATAATCTGCAATATCTTCTATTTTAATATCGCTTACTTTATTAATCATATTCTACCTCCTTCGAGGAATAAAGCCTAAACAACATGATTATTTTATTCAGATTAATTTTCTTCTGATCCTTCAGGTTCATCATCATTGTTTTGATTTGAACCTTCATCATTGTCTTGAGCTAAATCTGATTCAGAAGAATTAATTTGTGCTTGTAATTGTTCAATTATTTCTTCTTTTTCAGTTATAGTTGATTGCAATTCTTCTATTGTTTTATTAGCTTCAGCTAATTCATTTTGCAATTGTTTTGTATTAGAAACAACATATTTCTTTATTAATTTTGCTTTTAGCAAGTCTTTTGCTAAAGCTTCATCTGTTATTTCTCGTACTTCACCAACTGCCATAGAAATGATACCGCTGAAATTTTGATTTGCTTCGTACATATTAACCTCCTATTATGCTGCTGGTGTAGTTGCTACTGCAATCTTTTGAGTATTTTCAATTTTTGAATCTAATTCAGCATATCCACATACCCCAATTGCGTGTTGTGTAGCATATTTTTCTAACAAAACATTAACCTCAAAATCTTCTGATATTTTAAATGCTAATCCGCTTGCATCTCCGTAGAATATTACATTAGTGTCAACTTGTCCAAGATTTTCAATGTTTTCTGATGAGAATACAGGTTTTCCAAGTAATTCATAATCCCAGTCTTTATTAAATACTTGGTTTAGTAAATAATTTCCTTGACCATCTCTTAATTTTCTTATTGCTTTTCTTGTTGCTCTACTCATATACCATGCAGATGATGGTTGATATACATCTGGTACAGTTTCTTGAATATCTATTAGTTCGTCAGAAGTGATAGCACTCTTGCTTGCTAATACTACTTTCATAGCTGTAGTATCATATGAACCACTAATTCCTGCTATTTTGTTAGCTGTACCGTAGAATCCTTCTCTTTCTACAAATGATTTATATTTTAAAGCTAATCTGTCAATAGCAAATTGTACTAATTCAAAATCAGTATTTTTTAGCAATGACTTAGATATTTTTACTAATCCGCCTGTTAAAAAACCTGTTAATGTGATTGTTGCAAATTTATTAGATTTTTCCTCTAATTCACTGAATTCTTGAGCATATGTTACTTGTACATCATCTTCTGATGCGTTAACTTTTGGAATAATCAAAGTACCTTTTTCATAATACTTTGTTGCTCTTGCAAATAATGGTGATATTTCAGCAACTTTATCCATGATTTTCTTAACAATTGTTGTTGGAATGATTGCACCATTATCTCCTTTTGTCATTTGAGAGGCTTCATTCTTAATACCATTTCTTAACACATTGGCAAAAGATTTGATATCTTTTTCTTCTTGAGACATAACTACTTTGTCTTCTACTTTTACTTCTTTAACTTCCATTTTATTCACCTTTTCCTCCATTTCAATTGTGTTTTCAATGTCTTCAATTTCGTTCATGATATTGTCGAAGTTTTCTTTTTCTTCTTTTGTTACTGCTCTATTTTCAGCCTTAGCAGTAGCAACTATCTTTTCGGCTTGTTCTTTTAAGTCATTAGACTTTTCAATTAATTCTTTCATCTACTTTTCCTCCTTTAAAGAATTTAATTTATTGTCAAAATACGAGTAATCAATATTTTGAACTACCTCAACAATTTCTTGTTGTTTAGGCTCTTCCTTTTTGTTTTTAAACATATCAGGTACATTTTTATAACACTTAAATAAATTTTTATCTAAACATGCTGTACCTTCTTTTGTTTCATTTAATAAATTGATATTAAAAAGGTCATCTACTTCTTTAGCAGATAACCAACTTTCAACTTCTATTAAATTTTTAATTGTTTCTGTATCGCATTTAGCCTTTTTTTCATATAAAGGAATCATTACATTATCTTCGATTGAATTTAATGTATCAATTTCTTTCTGCATATCATTAGCATTTCCCCACGCAATACTCATTGGCTTATGGACCATTAACATTGAATTTGTATACATGTTAATAACATCTGCCACCATAATTAAAAATGAAGCAGCACTTGCAGCTAATCCATCAACATAAGCATTAATTGTTATATGTTTTGTTTCTTTTGCTCTTTGAAGCATAGATGCCATTGTAGATGCAGCGAAAACTGAACCACCTGGAGAATTAACATACATATTTAATGTTGAATAATCATTAATGTTGTCTAATGTAGCCTTAAAATCATTTAAATCTACATCTGATTCACTAGGACACCAATCATCGTCTTTATTATCTGTAATGGCACCATAAATGTATAGATCACTACTTTTTTCTGTTTCATTTTTAAATTCGTAAAACTTACTCATTTGCATCACCTCCTTCACCTATTTTTTTCTCTGAATCAGTGTTTGGTGTGTAAAATTTCTTTTCTTTTGTATCATAGATAACATTTCCTAAAGACATAGCAACAATATCTAATCCATCAATTGAATCATAATCTTCTAAATACCTTATTTCGTTTAATGTTATCCATCCAGTTTCTTTTGCAACCTTATAAGCTTCAAATCTTTCTTTTAATGTACCTTTTAATGCTTCTTTTAAATCAAAAGCAAAATATCTAGTTTTCTTTTCTTTTTCAAGTAATAAATTCCTATTTAAGGCACATTCAAAAGCGGAAATAATCGGTTGGATTGCTTCTTTAAAAGTGTCACTATAATTGTCTTTTATATGAAAAATACCATCAATTTCTTTGTTGAGGGTATTTTTACTTTCATTTAATTGCATTTCAACACTAGAGCTAGATGATTCTTTAAAATCAAGTCCTTTATTTAAAACAACAACATTAGATTCGTTATTAGAATATAGTTTTTTCCAAGCTGCTTTTAATTTTTCTATTGCCTCTTTAGTCAAAACATTTTCTGATTTTAAAAAACCTTTTTTGTTACCACCAGTTTTTAATAAGATTAATTGATATAACATTGTTTGATATGCTGTTTCAATTGCTTTTGAAACTTGTTGTGTTACTCCTGTTCCTGAATAACCATTTTTTGTATTTCGCAATAATTTTATAAAATCATAATCTTGATAATCCTTACCATCTATAGTAAAATGATAAGATTTAAATATTGGATCTTCATTATAAAAGATATCAATCTTATTAGGTTCTACATAATTTAAAGACTTAACTGTATTACGCATTTTATTTATATATGCATATCCACCTTTATCAAGTAAATAATCTTCTACTATTGCTCTTTTAAATTGAACTCCGTCTAATGTATCTTTAGTATCATCATTCAAAAGATTTACTCTAGAATCTTCTATTTCTTTGACTTTTTTATCTTCTGTGATTTCATATAGCTTTATTGGAATCATTGCTATTGTTCCACATATAAAATCAACTGCTTTAAAAACTGCTGGCAAAGTCATAGCTTCATTTCTGCCTATTGTTTCTCCCTCAAGAAGTGCCTTTAACAAAATATCATCAACTGAATCAACGGTAATTTCATTTTTTTTCTTAAATATCTTTGGCCATTTCATTCTTTCTCACCTCCTTACAATACCTGGACTACAAAACCACTTTGATTAAATATTACATCTTGTTCTAATAAATAAATTGAATTGATTAATGCAACAACCATATCTACTTTTCCATTAGATTTTTTCTTAGTAATATATCTATTCATATTAGTGTCATAGCTGCATCTTGCATTTTCAAAATTGATTTCTAATAATTTATTAGGTTCGTATTGGAATTCTCCATCTAATATCTTTTCATATAGTAATTTAGTAGGGCTATGTAGTGTATCACTGTGCTGTCTTATTTGAATACAGTTATATTTTGTATCCCATTTTTGAGCAGAACTTAAGGCATTATATCTATCGTAACCAATAGCCATTATTCGAACATTGTATTTTTCTTCAATTTCAAATACAAAATCTTCTATAACGCCATAATCAACTACTTTATTACCACATGCTATACACTTCATCGCATTAATGAATTCTCTATAATCAATTCTTTCAAATTGATTTTTTTCTTCTATTCTTCCTTCTGGAATAAAAGCAATAACATCAGCAATAATGTTGTTGTTATCGTCTACACTACTCATTGCTACAGCACAGTTATCATTTGTCATAGCTAAGTCCACACCTATATAAACTTCTCTATTGTTCCAATCAATTTTAGCAACTTTACATTTTTGAACTTCTGATACATCAATAAAACTTTCAGTACCTAAACCTTGATAGATGATGTTACAATGCTTTGTTAAGAAGTTTTCTCTCAATCCTTCTTGTGATATTGCTTTTGTTCTTCTTCTTATAAGATCTTGATATACTGCTTCAACTTCTATCGCTAATGGATTTGCTTGTAATATAACATCATCATTAGTGGACCAATCATCTTTTATTTCCTCATCAGGTTCAAATAATAGTGCAAAAGTTGTTTCATCATCATGTATTTCATCTAATACTTCTTTTTGATATTTTGTTTCTTCTTCAAATGGATTATTAGTTGTCGGATATTTCGTAGATATTACAAAACCTAGTTTATTTTCAATTAATAATTGTCCTGATCTCATCGCCTCAACAGGATATGCTGTTGGTAAAGCTCCTACTTCATCAGCAATAAAAACAGATGGCTCTTTACCATCCATTCTTGATGTAGAATAATTAAGTGGTGTATATTTTGTAGATTTTTCCTTATATGTAATACTATCTCTAAGTATTTTGAATTCATCATCACCTAAAACATCGTAATTAGTTCTAATTAATGGTTCTAATGCTTCTTTTATTTCTTTGGCAAGGCTTCCATCAGGTGCTACACTAAAGAATCTAGAAAAAGGTGGTTCAAGATAAAATAAAACTAAAAAAAGAAAGGCTACTATAAAAGTCTTTCCGTTCTTACGTGCTATTTCTAGAACAATGTTTTCATATCTTCTTTTCTTAGGATTATCTCTATATACAACACATAGACTTGCTATAACAAGTAACCATTGATATCCAGCAAGTGAATTATATATTGATTCTCCAGCCCTTATACCTTTGGCCATTTTTAGCACTTTAGCAATCTTATTTATTTTTTTTAATCTTTTTTCATTTATGCAGTATTTAGGATCTTCATCATCACATATTTTTAAAAATATTTCACATTGTTTTTTTACATACTTTGGAGCAGTAAATTTCTTTTTGGTTTTTTCATCTCTATAATAAAGTTCCGGCACCTCTACCATATCATGAACTACTTCATATGCGTAAATATAACTAGGATGATTCTTAATCATCATCATCACCTAATATTTCGTCTAATTTTTTCTTTTCAGGTGGTTTATTTATATTTGCTATGGATAACTTTGCTCGTGATTGAGGTGATAAACACAACTCATTGCAACACCTAAAGAAATCTTTACTATACATATCTCTTGCGGATTTGAAAGCACCAGTTAATAACAAGTCAGGATCTTCATTTGCTTGTTTTTCTAATGTTTCTAATCGTTCAATAGATATAGCTGTTTGATTAAGAACAAAAGTGTCTAGATTTCCAAGTATTTTACTTTCCTCTAAATTTTCTATTATAAATTTAAAAATTTGTTTTTGTCTCTTATTCAAATGTCTAAGTGGTTTTAATTTATCTTTTTTACCTTTCAATTTTTCTTCTGATTCTTCTCTAGATTTTATTTCTTCCTTAGTTAAGTTTTTAGAAATAACTCCTATCGACTTTGCAGGTCTTGCCATATTTATCACCTCACTTTTTTCATTTAGGGAATTTTTTTTGTTTTGAGATGGCAGGTGGGTTTTGAACATAATTATTTTTTTAGATAGATAATGTAGGGGGGATTAGTTTTGATAAGATAGTAACAATTTATACAGTTTTTCCTTGATAAAATAAGAAATTATTCTATTACCTTTTCTTTTTCTTTTAATTATCAAACAATCTTTGTTTAAAAAGTTTTTTAGTTCTTCAAATATATTTGATATTGTTTCAATAACTGTATCTAAAATATTATTAATTGTGTTAATTATTTTATCGAAACATTCTTTAATTTGATTAATTTCTTCTTCTGTTAAGGTATTCATCTTCTATTCTCCTCTACTATTCTTAATAGTTCTTTTCGTGGTATATCTCCACACTCTGCCATTTCATGATGATATCTACATAAACTAATTAGATTATTGTCTTCAAAAGCTTTAGTATCATCCTCTTCCAAAGGAATAATGTGATGCACTTCTATATCTGTACTATTGTATTGCTTTACAGTACCATATAAATTAAGCCTACATATTCTACACATGAAGTCATCACGTTCTCTTATACTTAAACTCTTCTGATGCCATCTATTTGTTTGTCTTATCGTATTTGCTGTAGTCTTTATTTTCTTAGTTGTTTTATATGGACAAATATGATTATCAGGTACTATGCCACATCTACTACAAGTTTTTAACATTTCTTCCTCTTATTTCCAAAATGTATTATTAGTATTGTTGCACAAATTATTATTGTCTTTAGGACTGAATCGCTCATATTTATCACCTACCCTTTTATTCTCCTCTTTTTCTAATTCTTTATTGCATTTACTGTTTCTGGGACATTTCTTACAACTTTGATTATATTTAAAACATAAATTTAATATATTTTTTTCTTTCATGTTTTTCACCCACTAAAAAAAGAACATTTATTGTTCTTTTAATATCACGGCAGTCGCTGTCTGCCTTCCACGCTAATTATTGGTAGACAAGGTAGGATTTGAACCCACGACAACTGAGATATAAGCTCAGCACTCTAACCAACTGAGTTACTTGTCTATATTGTAGTCCCTAAACCTCACATGGACTACATGTCTCGCACCAGTTAGGCATTTATATAGTTATTAGGAGAATATATGAATTTAATTAGTTCTATCTGCGAGATTTCCGTACTTAATTAATACTGTACTGATGATATAAAGGTTTTTAAATTAAACATTCGCTTAGTTTAATTCTTTGCGTTAGGTCAAGTCTTTCCATCAACCTTAAACTCGACATGGGTATTGATATATCATCATTACACTATCAATTAAGATAGTGTGAAAACATATAATTTTAACGTGTGCTATTTAACTCCTAGCAGGGCATGAAGGTCATGACCAACGTGAAACCCCGTTCGCTCACGTGAACATAGTGCCTATTATAAGCACCATTGAATAGATAATACCTTTTATATTTATGAGTTTAATGTTCTCCAACTGTTAAGATTAGCAACTGGTATTAGTTTTTCCATCTCATTTTTAAATATAATTTTATATCTACTCAATGCTACCTATAAGATAGCATGAAAGGTCTCCTAAAGCAGCAAGAGACAGTATCAACTTAATGATACTACACCAATGATATAAAGGATTTTATTAGTGTTTTGTTCTGCATTACTCAACTAAACTCTTTTGGTAGATTCCGTATCACTTGTACTTCGTGTTATAGCGGATTATAAGTCATATTAACCGTTAACTACCAACACACGACTTTTTATATATCATCAGTGTACTAGCATCAAGCTAGTACTAAAAGAATAAAAAGGGGTGAGAGAAAGGACGTGTTTCCCCTGATTCTCTCATGATACCATTTTATATTACCTACTTTCCCATTTTTTCCCAATATTTAATTTTTTTTCGAATTTCTCTATTATTCTATATATTGAACTTTTACTTATTCCGTTATGCTTAGCTGATATTTTTGCATTACTCCATTTTTTTAGTTTTTTCTCAATATATATTTGTTTTTCATAATCATTTGAATTTCTAAAAACATTATATTTTCTATCTGCTAATTTTGATAAGTTATCCAACTTTTTTGTCGCATCGTCTAAATTCATGCTCATTTGTGATAATTTCAATAGTACTTCTTCTCTTGAATTACTACTTCCTCCTGTTGTTCTTTCTTTTGAATAATCTGTTGCTTTTAATCCTGCTCTTATTTCTAGTCTTTCTTTTTCATCACTGAAGTATTGTATATCTGATTTTGTATTTTCTATTTCTTCTATTAATTCAAATAATTCCATTACAACCTCCACTTATTCTTTATCTTTTCTTTGTTAATCTTTTTTCTCCCTCAATAGTTTGTCTTTCTTGTTGAAGTTTCTTAATTTCTTTTTTAGTATTCTTTATTAGCTGTGCTTTTAAGAATATCAAGGTGTTTATTTCTTTAACTCTATCTTTACTCATACTTATTCTCCTTTGACTCCTACTACACTTATAACTCCAGTTCCTTCAGTAGTTGCTAAATTTTGATTAACTATATATTTTTGTACTTTTACTGCATCTAATACATCTACTTTACCATCACCATTTACATCATATGGATTTCTTTTATTAGCCTTTATTATATCTATTCCTACTATAATAAACATGGTTGTTAATACTACTGCACATATGGTACATATTGTAAGTATTATATTTTCAAATCTATTCATTTTCATCACCTAAGAAATCTTTGTATGTTTCTATTACTTCTATCACATCGTCTACAATAAAATTGTCATCAAATTCTGCATAATCAGGTTCGTTCTTAAATTTATTAAGTAGTTGTATTAGTTTATTTAATTCTTTAATTTTCATTATTACCACTCTCCCTTAATTCTCTATAATTTATTAACTTTTGTCTAATTGCTAATGCTACTCCGTATGATAAATGATGGTTTTCTTGTAGTTCTTTTAAAATTTCATCAGCACTTTCATTTATAATATTATTTAATCTTATGTTTTCATTCTGAGTATTAATATATTCACTATTTATACTAATTTTAACTAACTCTAATGCGTTATTATCTCTTAACTCTTTTATTGTATCATTGACTTTTTCTAGGCCTTTTTGTAATTCATAATATTTACTTTCCCATTCTGTGCTTTCTGCTGTTAGTTTCTCATTTTCTTGTTGTAGGTTTGTTATGTAATCATATAATAAATCTTGTTGTTTTCTATTTAGATATAATGGATATTCTTTAATATCATTATGAGGTTTTAATGCTTCTAATATTTCTTTTATTTCTTCTGTCATTAACACCACCCCAATTCTTTCTCGGCTTTTAATAGTGCTTTATCTTCCTCTTGATTAACAGTATCTATTTGTGTTTTATATTTCATCATAGTTTTACGTACTAAATCAATATGGATAATGCTTACAAGTTCTTCATCTGCAATAATTCCATCTTTCTTTATAAAAATCACGTCTTTATTATCAAAGTAGTATTTAATATATCCTAAATCGTGCAACATTTCAGTTGACATTTTTTCTTTTGTCATTTATTTCACCTCTTCTACACTTAATATTTTTAATACATAATATTTTTTGTTTGGTTCTGCTCCCCATTTTTCTTCACCAATACCAGTAAATATTTTTACTTTGCATTTAATTTGAGGACTATTTTTGCTATAACCATTTCTAAAAATAACATCAGTACACATATGTTCTTCTGTTATCATTAAATATTTCATTTCCATTTCAGTTAATTCATGATTAAAAACAAAATAAAGTTTAGAAAATCTACTCGTATAATATGGTTTAATTTCTCTATATTCTTCTTTCTTCTCGCCTGAGAGAATCATATCAAACCATTTCTTTTTTATTGGTAATGTTAGCATTATTTCATCTCCTTTATGTCAAAATCACTTAACCATCTTTCTAATGCTTCTTTAACATAAGATATTGTATTTTTATTAATTAATTCAGTAGGTATTTTTAACATGTATCTTGTTCCATTGTCTAATTCTAATTCTAATTTCATACTTTCCTCATCTCCTTTTTTAATTCTTGGATTTTGTCTAATAATTCTGTATATGTTAAATCATTTTCAAATACAACTGTTTTTCCTATATATTGGTTTGCTTTTGCCCATTCTTCCAACTCATCTAATACATTCTTCTTTGGCTTAAACCATGCTTTTTCTATTGCTTCAAAATTAATATTCATTTGAATCACCTACCTTATATTGTCTATCTTACGTCTCATTTCTAGATATTTTTTTCCTGCTGGTGTTTGAAAATATTTATTGCATTGGTCTATTGCAAAATTAACAGTTGGATTAATAATATTTTTAATCATTTCTACTACATCTTCTGGTTCAACTTTATTTAAAATGCAATGATTTGCAAAATTGTGTTTTGTTTCATCATTCATGGCTTTTACAATATCACCATTTGTTATATTAATGTGTTCCATATTTAATCCACCTTTTCTACTACATATTTTTCATTTATTTCTTCAAATATTTTTAAGACTTCGTATTTATTTTCATATTTGCAATATGTTTCAATCAGTTGTAATAAATCTGCGTTTTCTTTTAAACACCTTTCGTGTTCTTTCCTATAATCATATTCTTTATTTATTGTTTCTAAGGTTTGTTCTTTTGTATAAATGTTACTTTCAATACGGTCAGCTAATGTATTTATTCTACCGTCACAAAGATCTAATTTATCATAAGTTATTGTAATTGTATCCAATTTTGGTTTTAAATCTTCTCGCAAGCCCTTTAAACTTTCATTTATTTGATTTTGTATTTCTATAAAGTTTTGTAAATGTTCTTTTATTTTTAACATATTTACCCCTCCAACAATTCCTTATTCTCGTAAATGTTGCCTATTACTTCAATTTCTTTTTCAGATTCGTTTATTTCAAAAAGTTCATCTAAGTCGTATCCATACCAACTACCTGTTTGCTTTTTATCTTGATTATAATATCTAGCACTAAATTTATATTTGTCATACTCTATAACAAACTGATTATAACCGTTTACCGTTTGATGAATATCTATAATATCTCCCTCAAATATTTTCTTACCGTTTTTATCTTTTAAGCCTGTGTATTGTCCTATTGTTTTAGGGTCGACAATGCGTTCGTCTGCGTGTTTATTTCTTATATAATATCTTTCATCAGCAGAAAAAAGTGATTCTACTTTATAAGGTGTCCCATACACCCATATATCCCCCTTAACACTTCCTGTAAGTCCTCTAAATTCTATATCTCTATTCATAACCTATTTACACCTGACTTTCTAAAATTTCAACTTCATCATTAAGACATTCATTTAATCTAAAATCTGAAAGTCTTATACCTGTTCTTTCATCTTCATAATCTCCCCAATGTGCATTTTTGATATAATTCATTGTAAAACCTAATATTTCTATTTTTTTAGGTGCTTGTCTCTTAAGCATTAATCCTAATAATTCATATACGTTTATTTTCATAATCTAATTCACTTCACTTTCTAAATTATATTGCATTCTTTCAAATTGTTCGTGAGTTACTATTGATTTAATATATATCTTGTTAAGATATAACCTCTTATATTTTCTTTCTTCTGATTCAAATATAACAATGTGTTCTCCTAAGAGATCGTCGCATTCGACTCTAAATCCATTAACATAATCCCCTTTTTCTATTAATTTCTTTATGTTTGAGTTTGATTTAATAATATCTTTTGGATCACATAGAAATCTATCGCACCCATCACAAAAGTATGGTTCTAACATCTTATCTACTTGAAGTACATTGTTGTCATCTTCATCTTTAACTTTTGTTGATATAACTTTTGCTATTCCATATTTTGTTCTTACATAATCTCCTACTTTCATATTATCTTCCTTTCTATAAGTCATGTTTAAGTTCATATTTGATTTTCTGTCTTATATGTTCGCAGAAATTTTTTATTTCAATAGGTAAATGTTCCATATCAAGGTATTGTTTAAATATATCATCAACTATAGATAAACATCTTTTACTATCTCTTAGATATCGCTTATAGTTTTCATATTCTTCTTCAGACATTTTTATCATTATTTCCATACAATACAACTTGTCCTTTCTTATTTAATTTTAGTAGTTCATAATCTTCTGAATGTTTAAATGAATTAAGTATTGCTCGTGCTGTAACCTTACTTGGTATCTTTTTAGCTTCTTTAAGATCTAATACACAATGAGGTGTGTTCTTATCTATCTTTAACCTGTAAAACATTTTATTTTTTTGATTTTGTATTACGTACATAACCATACCTCTTTAAATATTCTTGCATAATATTTCTTTCTCCCAAATTTTTAAAAAGTCTTTTTGTTCTTTCGTAGTACTTTTATTATATTTAGTTCTTTGTTGTACAATTTGATTATCTCTTACTTCTACCGTTACTAAAGATTTTTTTCTTTCGTTTACTAATCTCATAAAATATATGTTACATTCTCCATCAGCAATTCTTTCAGCATATGTTTTAACGCAGTTATGTTGTTGCTTTGATTCATTTTCTAATTCTTTGATTGATTTTGCTGGAAAAATAATATATTTTTTATCTGAATATTCAGTTCGTTTGATTTTTTTATAGGCATCAGCAATTTTCTTTTGAATTATTTTATTTTCATTAACTTTGTATTCTTTAACTAATTT
>JAGKUT010000094.1 GCA_021152765.1 Actinomycetes bacterium | reverse complement strand
TAGTTACACATATTAAAACTAGTGAATATCCAATCATATAAAGTAACCATTCAATAAATTTATTTAATCTTAATTTTTTATTTTCTTTTATTATTATTTTCATTTTTTCTCCTATTCTGATTTCAATTCAAATAATATATCTCTTAATTCCATTGCTCTTTCGAAGTCCATTATTTTTGCGGCTTCTTTCATTTCATTTTCAATCTTAATCATTAGGTTTTGTTTTTCTTGTTTTGACATTTTTATTTCTTTTTCTTCTGTTTCATTTGTATTTGATACTACTTCTCTTATTTCTTTCATAATTGTTTTTGGAGTAATATTATGTTCTTTGTTATATTTTTCTTGTATTTTTCTTCTTCTTTCTGTTTCTTCTATTGCGATTTTCATTGAGTCACTTATTGTATCTGCATACATTATTACATGGCCATTAGAGTTTCTTGCTGCTCTTCCTATTGTTTGTATTAAACTTCTTTCACTTCTTAAGAATCCTTGTTTATCTGCATCCATTATAGCAACTAATGATACTTCAGGAATATCTAATCCTTCTCTTAATAAGTTTATTCCAACTAATACATCATATTTACCAAGTCTTAAATCTCTTATTATTTTAAGTCTTTCTAATGTTTTTACCTCACTATGCAAATAAGCAACCTTCATATTTATTTTTTTTAAGTATGTTGTTAATTCTTCTGCCATTCTTATTGTTAGTGTTGTGATTAGTGTTCTTTCGTTATTACTTATTCTTTCATTTATTCTTTCTATTAAGTCATCTATTTGATTTTTTGTTGGTATTACTTCTATTTCTGGATCTAATAGACCTGTTGGTCTTATAATTTGTTCAATATACTCTGGATTTTTTTCTAATTCATATTCTCCTGGGGTTGCTGAAACGTATATTATTTTATCAAGTTTTTGTTCGAATTCATTGAATTTTAGAGGTCTATTATCTAATGCGCTTGGAAGTCTAAATCCATAGTCTACTAATGATTGTTTTCTTGCTCTATCTCCATTATACATTCCTCTTACTTGTGGAACAGTTACGTGGGATTCATCTATTACAAGTAAAAAGTCTTTTTTAAAGAAATCTATTAGTGTTGTTGGGGTTGCTCCTGGTTCTTTTAAAGCAAGTGGTCTTGAATAGTTTTCTACTCCTCTACAGAATCCTGTTTCTTCTAGCATTTCCATATCGTAGTTTGTTCTTTCTTGTAGTCTTTGATATTCAATTAATTTATTATTTTGTTTAAAAAAATCTAGTCTTTCTTCTAATTCTTTTCTTATGTTTTGTATTGCGATTTTTAATTTTTCTTCACTTGTTACAAAGTGTGATGCTGGAAATATTGTTATTGTTTTTTTGTTTGATAGAATTGCTCCTGTTAATGTATCAAATTCTGATATTCTATCTATTGTATCTCCAAAGAAGTCTATTCTTAATGCTTTTCCATGTTGACTGACTGGAACTAATTCTAATATATCTCCTTTTACTCTAAATGATCCTCTTTTTAAATCTATATTATTTCTCTCATATAACATGCTTACTAGTTTTTCTAGTACTTCATCTCTATCTATTTCTTGGTTTACTGATAGAGTTAATGTTTTATTTTTATATTCTTCTATTTCTCCTATACCATATATACATGATACTGATGCGACTACTATTACATCATTATAGTTTAAAAGTGCTGCTGTTGCGGAGTGTCTTAGTTCGTCTATTTCATCATTTATTGCAGCATCTTTTTCTATATATGTATCTGATGATGGTACGTATGCTTCTGGTTGATAGTAGTCATAGTATGATACAAAGTATTCAACATGATTATTTGGAAATAGTTCTTTTAATTCAGCATATAATTGCCCCGCTAATGTTTTATTATGGGCTAAAACTAATGTTGGTTTATTTATTTCTTTTATTACATTTGCGATTGTGAAGGTTTTTCCTGTTCCTGTTGCGCCTAGTAATACTTGGTGTTTTTTTCCCTCTTTTATTCCATTTACTAAGGTTTTTATTGCTTCTGGTTGATCTCCTGATGGTTCATAAATTGATACTAATTCAAACATAAGACTTCCTCCTTTGCTGGTTATATTTTATCATTTTTACCAATATAAAACAAGGATTAGTATTCCTTGCTTATTGTATGTCATCATCTTTTATATTATATGGATATGTTTCGAAGATTAAGTGCTTTGCTTTTATTTTTTTCTTTAGTTCTTCTTCTTCTGAATTTAGATATGGTTTTCTTGTTAAATCATATTTTTGAAGTGAGAAGAAATGACGTTCTCCTAAAATTGTCAATTCAATTACCATAAATAAAGCCTCTATAATGATTTTACCTGCTTCTTTCCACGCATGTGATTCTGTTGTTTCTTTTTTTATTACTATATCTTCCTTATCAAAACTTTTTATTCTTGCTTCAATATATGGTAATGAATTTATCTCTTTTTCTGTTAGGTCTGCTCTATATTCTGTATCCTTGTAATAAGTAATTTCATTAAATAGTTCATCCATTCTAGATTTTGTGATTTCTTTTTCCGTTTTTGTTAAATCTATTATTACGTCAATTGATTTTGGAGACACATTATATACATGTTTTGTTCTTTTATAATTATTATTATCTGTTTTTTCCCACTTTGTATAATAATATACTGTTCCATCTTCTGAGGTTGTACCTTTTTCCCAAGCACTTTTGTATTCTTTTTCTTCTTTTATATTTCCTTCTTTATCTATTTCTGTTGTGATTACCGCAGTCTTCTTTTCATCATTAAGTTTAAAAGGATTCCATCCCATTGATGTTGTTAAGGCTGTTCCAGCTATTGGTACGGCACCTATTGCAGCTGTTAATTTTAATGCGGCTTTTATTTTTTCTAATTTGCATCTTCTTTTTTCATATTTATTTATTTCTTCTACTTCTTCTAATTTTTCTTGTAGTTCTACTATTTCTACTGCTAAATCTTCTAATTTTTTATCCATTGTTATTTCTCCTTTGATTTATCGATATAATAGCACATCCATTTTTCTTTTTCAATATTTTTAAAATAAAAAGGACTTATTGTCCTTAGTATATGATTATATTTACTATTATTGAGATTACGGCGAAGAGGTTGAATAGCCAGCTTATATATATGGGCCATTCTCTTTTTTTGTTGTTATCTTTTATAAGAAAGAATATTTCTGTTCCAAGAATTATTATCGTGAATATTAAATATTTATATGGATTTATATCTCCTGTAAAGCAGTTTATTGTAGGTATTATTGATATTATGCTTAAAATTAGAGTTGTTAGAGTTATTGTATTGTATTTTGATTCTTGTTTCTCCATGTTTATTTTTCTATATATTAATGATAATATTAGTAATCCTATAAAATAAGGAATATTTTGTAGTAGATAAAGAATAGTTTGGTCTTTTGCCTCTTCTAGATAACCTTCCCCTAATTCTTTTAATTTATTTGCATATTTTGATGAAATACAGGAAGAGCTGAATACGGGTGCCTCAAGTCGTAGTCATTTCCGCGCTGGACTTATTTTGTATGACAGTGATGATAAGGAAACTCGTGAAAATGTCATCACCGACTTCAAAGACAATTTCAAGGTCGATATTCTCATTGTGTACAATATGCTCCTGACTGGCTTCGATGCGCCAAGACTCAAGCGTTTGTACTTCGGGCGCAAGCTAAAGGACCATAATCTCTTACAGGCGATTACTCGCGTCAACAGACCATACGGCAATAATCGCTACGGGTACATCATTGATTTCGCTGACATAAGGAGAAATTTTGATGAGACAAATGCCGCATACCTTGCAGAGCTGAATAAATTCAATAATCCTGATGAGGTCGGCGTAGGCAACGAGGTCAACATTCTTGCTCAGGTCATGGAAGACCCTGCGGAGTTGATTGACCGTATGCAAAAGGCTCGTCAAGTTCTGTTCGACTACCCGCTTGATAATGCGGAAGATTTCAGCACAGAAATATCGACCATTGAGGACAAGACGATACTGCTTGAACTTAAAAAGGCATTGGTCGAAGTTCGTGACTGTTGCAACATCGTTAGAACCTTTGGCGATGATGATCTAAAAGCTGCGTTTGCAAACTTTGAGATTTCCCGCTTGAAGGATATTCTCTCAGAGGTGCAACGGCACATCAATAT
>JAGKUT010000093.1 GCA_021152765.1 Actinomycetes bacterium | reverse complement strand
CTTCATATCCAGAAGTGCCATTTATTTGACCAGCAAAAAACATTCCTTTTATCTTTTTTAATTCTAGTGATAGTTTAAGTTGAGAGGGATCTATACAATCATATTCTATTGCATATGCTGGTCTAGTAAACTCCACATTTTCTAGTCCTGCAATAGTTCTATACATTGCTATTTGAACATCTTCTGGGAGAGATGAGCTCATTCCCTGGACATACATTTCTTCAGTATCCAAGCCCATTGGTTCTATGAATATTTGATGTCTTTCTTTGTCACTAAATCTTACCACTTTATCCTCTATTGATGGACAATATCTTGGACCTGTTCCTTCAATTTCTCCCGCATACAATGGAGAACGATGTAAGTTTTTTCGAATTATTTCATGAGTTTTATTATTTGTATTATCTATAATATAGGTGAGAATTATTTTAGCCGTAGTTATTATAAGCTATTAAATAGTGATTATAATATTGATACTAATTATAGAGTTGGTAATTTAATTAATAGTAATGATAGTGTTAATATCAATAGTGGTAATATGATTTCTAGTATTTATTCTTCTACAATTAATAAGTATTATAGTAGTTTATATCATAATGTATTTAAGGTTAATAATAGTAGTATTAATAATATGTCTTTAACTAGTACAAGTAATCCTTTATTTAATAGATATATGGGAATTAAGTATGTTTATAGTGATTATGATTTAGGTTTTCCTTATAGGAAGATTAGTGATAATTTATATGAGTTAGATGTATTACCTATTGGTTATGTTAATAGTAGATGTGTTAATCGTGAATATTTTGAAAGTTTGGAGTATCCTTATTATTTAGATATTATTTCTAATTATGTTCCTGGTGCTTGTTCTGATAAACCAGTTAGTAGTATTAATGAGATTGATTTGGATTATAGTTATGAATTAGGTAATAATTCTTATATAGAAGATGGCAAGTTATATGTTAATAGTGATGATATTATAAAGGTACATATTAATGATGATATGAGTGGTAAATTATTATTTATTAGCGTTTTAGATCAATTTGAACAAGAGATAGATATTAATATGTCTATTAATGGGCAGAGTAATTTGTTAACTCATAGAGGTTGGTTATATCCAAATAATAATAATGATTTTAATTATGTTTTGAGTGGTAATGAGTTAGAGATTAAAGTTTCTAAAGGTATTTATAATATAAGTAATATTAAGACTTATATTATGGATTATAAGTTTATTGATGATTATGATTTATTTAATATGGATGTTATTAATAGTGAAAAAATTTCTGGTAATATAAGTGTTAGAAATAGTGGATATTTTATTTTAAGTATTCCTTATGATAAAGGTTTTGATATAAAGGTTAATGGAGAAAATATTTATTATGATGAGATTAATGGGCTTATTGGTTTTTATTTAGATAAAGGTTATTACGATATTAATATAAAGTATATTGCTCCTGGGTTAAATATTGGTAAGTGTTTATCTGGTTTAGGTTTAATTTTATTTATAGGTGTTGTTTTTATTGAAAGAAGGGTTAAAAGTGAAGATTAGAGTTTTAGTTATTTCTTTATTGGTTGTTATTTTATGTGTTATGGGATATTTTCTATTTGATTTAAAAAATAAAAATATTGATTTAAAGAAAAAGTATAATGAAATGGAAGAAATCATTAAAAAGAATGAACTTGATAAGGAAGTATATTTTAAAAAAGAAGAAGAGTTAAATGAATTGAAAGAAAAGAATAAAGATAAAATAAGTAAATATGAAGAGGTAGAAAAATGGAATCAAGAAATAAAAGGTTATTTAGATTAGTAATTGTTTGTTTTATTATTGTGTTTATTTTTCTTTCGGTTTTGATATTTTTAGTTTATTCTAATAATAAAGAATTAGAAGATAGAATTAAAACTTTGTCTTTTAAGATTGATGATAAATATGATATTGAGTCTATTGATAAGGAGATTTCTATTTATGAAAATCTTGATAAGAGTATTCAGGATAAATATGATGAGTATTATAGTAATATAGCTTTATTAGAGGATAAAATTAATAGGGGGAAAAGTAGCGTTAAAATTGCATATCTCACTTTTGATGATGGGCCTTATGATCTTACTTATAGTGTTTTAGATTTATTGAAGGCTAATGATATTAGAGCAACATTCTTTGTAATAGGCAAAGATGGTGTTGAAGATAGATATAAAAGAATTGTAGATGAAGGTCATACTTTAGCAAATCACACTTATTATCATAATATTGGTGGTGGTCTTTATGATAGTGCTGATTCTTTTATTTATCAGGTTAAGAAGTTAGAAGATTATTTATATGATATTACTGGTTATAGAACAAGCATTGTAAGATTTCCTGGTGGTAGTCCTACTGCTGGTAGATATAAGGATGAAATAGTTAATAAATTACATGAAATGGGTTATAATTATGTTGATTGGACTAGTGAGACTGGGGATGGATCTAGTAAAAAATTAGCTGAAAAAGATACATGGAGTTGGTACGTTGATACTACAAGGGACAAGAATATTATTGTACTTCTTATGCATGATTATAATTATTCAACTTTTAATAATTTACAAAGAATTATTGATGATTTAAAAAATAGAGGTTTTATATTTTTACCTTTGCATAATAAAAGTTGTATGGCTAAATAGTAGTTTTTCTACTATTTTTTCTTATTGTCTTTATTTTTATTTTGATTTAGTGTAAAATTGATATAGTAGGTGATGCAGATGGGATTATTCGACAAGTTTAAAAATGTTTTTAGTAAGAAGGAAATTGTTGAGGTTGAGTCTTATGAAAAAGGATTGGCTAAGACTCGTAATGATTTTGTTTCTAAGTTAAATATATTAAATAGTAAGTATAAGAAAGTTAGTAATGAGTATTTTGATGAGTTGGAAGAAATTCTTATTATGGCTGATATTGGTGTTAACACTGTTATGGATTTTGTTGACAGGTTAAAAAAACGTGTTAAAAAGGAAAATATAGTTGATTCTAAGGATTTATTAGAAATTATTGTTGACGAGATGTTTATTATTTACGTTAATGGTGATGTTATTGTTAATAAAATAAATTATTCTTCTGATGGTCCAACTGTTATTTTATTTGTTGGTGTTAATGGAGTAGGTAAGACTACTACTATTGGTAAACTTGCTTATCAATTAGTTAATGAAGGTAAAAAGGTTTTGATGGTAGCTGGTGACACATTTAGAGCAGGTGCTGTTGAACAGATTAATGAATGGGGAGAAAGATGTGGTTGTCCTGTTGTTTCTAATCCTTCTAAAGATCCTTCAAGTGTTATATATGATGGTATTAATAAAGCAAAGGAAGAAAATTATGATGTTGTTTTAGTTGATACTGCTGGAAGATTACAGAATAAAGATAATTTGATGAAGGAGTTAGAGAAGATTAACCGTGTTATTGGTAAAATAATTCCTGGTGCTCCTCATGAGACATTATTAGTTGTTGATGCTACTACTGGTCAAAATGGTATTAGTCAGGCTAAGAGTTTTAAGGAAATTACTAATATTACTGGTATTGTTTTAACTAAGTTAGATGGTACTGCTAAAGGTGGTATAGTTCTTGCTATTAAGGAAAGTGTTGGTATCCCTGTTAAGTATGTGGGGCTTGGTGAACAAAAAGAGGATTTAAGAGTGTTTGATATTGAAAAATATATTTATGGTTTATTTAAGGAGTTGGATGAAAATGAGTAAAGATTTGGAAAAAGTTGAAGAGAAAAAGAGTAATACTAAAAAGAATGATATTAAAAAAAGTAGTGTGAAAAAAACTAGTTCTAAAGAAGGTGCTAGTGTAAAGAAAAGTTCTAGTTCAAAAAAGGCTACTGCAAAGACTAGTCCTAAGAAAAGTGTTAATGAAAAAGTTAATGAGTCAATTACTTTAGAGGAAGCAGATTCTTTTTATCATGTTAGTTTGCTTGCACAGGCTGTTTGCGTTATAGGAGTTCTATTTATATCTATTTTAGCTATTTTTGAGCATAGTTTTACAGTTCCTATTGAGGTTTTGATTGGTATTACTTTACTTATAATGGCTTATAATAATGATAAATTATTTAAGAGAAAAGGTTTAACAGTTGTTTATTTAGTTTTTGGTATTGTTTGTTTATTAATTGGTGTTCTTGGATATTTTGGAGTTACTATATAATGGATGAATTTATTTATTTAAAT
>JAGKUT010000092.1 GCA_021152765.1 Actinomycetes bacterium | reverse complement strand
ATATAGATATAATATGTTTTTAAGTGTATATTTAATATTTTTAAATTTAAATGATATTAAACACATTAAAATACTTATTAATATTTTTAATAGAAATAGTTCTAATGATGTTATTTTTATAAAGAGTGTTAATACTGATATACTTCCTATAAATGCTCCTAAAAGTAGTTTATATATTTCTGTATTTCTTCTTAATATTATTGAAACTGATAATAGTAATAGAAAATCAAAACCAAAGTTTAATAATAGTATTAAATCGATATAAATTTTCATCTAATCACCAAAATAAGTATAATAAAAAGACACTATAAATAGTGTCGATTTATAAGAATTAATTTAAAATTCTTCTTGCCGTAATAATTGGCATTATTTGGTAATCGGCTGTTGTAATTCCTTCGTAGCTTGTTGCTGCGTGAACTATTTGACCATTACCAATATAGATTGCAACGTGGCATATATAACCATCATAACCATAGAAAATTAAATCTCCTGGTTGAAGGCTATCTAGTGAAACGTATGAACCCATATAAGATTGGCTCTCTGCTGAGTGAGGAAGGCTGTATCCATAGGCTTCAAATATTTTCATTGTAAACCCTGAACAGTCTGTTCCATTATATAGGTCTGCGCCACCATAACTATATGGATTACCTACGAATTGTAATGCATAGTCTACAAGACTTCCTGCATTTTCTGGATTTGGCATTGGAGCTGTTTGTGCTTGAACTGGTGCAGTATATTCAACTGCTGGAACAGCTTCATATGTCTCTTCCTCATATGTAGGTTCTTCATACATTTCTGTATATTCTTCTACTGTTTCTTCCTCTTTTTTTTCTTCATTTGTTGTTTCTGATTCTAATTTGTTTTCACTATCAGAAATTTCTTTCTTCTTATTTTCACTGGCTAGTTTTTCTAAATTTTCACTAGCTGTTTTAATATTCGGATTGAATATTTCATAATTATTTGATAAGTAATTTGGCTCTAATTTTATATCCGCTTTAGCGATTACGATATTATCTATTACCTCTTTACTATTATCAAATAATTTGTTTGAGAAAAAATCTACTGGCGATAAGCATAATAAACTTATACAAATTATAGATATTCTTCTCAGCTGACTCGATTCCACAAAATTCACCTCATTATAAAATTTGCAAGCACGTTAATAATTGTATCATATTTTTTTATAAAAATCAAGTTTTTTATTTTTTGATGATACTTATTGCCTTTTTGTTTACATTTTTATGGTAATCAATATATTATATGTAGTTTTATATATTTGTATGATTAAATGGTTTATATAGTGTTTATTTTTCTTTATTTTTATGTTATAATTTTATTATTGAAGGTATGGTGAATATATGAAAATATTTAATAAAATTATTACTTCTTTATGTGTTTTTACTTTATTTTTCTTATGTTTTGGGGTTAACGAGGTTAATGCTCAAACACTTGGTGAGTTGGAACAAGAATTAAATGATAAAAAACAAGAATTAAAAGATAATCAAAATAAAAAAGCTTTGACACAACAGGAAATGAATGATATTCAGAGTAATTTAAAGGTTATCCAAAATAATATATCTCAAATTCAGACTGATACTGCTAATTTAGAGAAAGAAATTGTAGAACTTAATAAGCAAATTGATAAAAAACAAGAAGAAATTAAAAGTATAATTAGTTATTTTCAAATTTCTAGTGGTGAATCTGCTTATTTAGAGTATGTTATGGGTGCTGAAGATTTTACAGATTTTATTTATAGAAGCGCTGTTACTGAACAAATGACTAGTTATAATAATAGTTTAATTGATGATTATAATGCTACTATAAAGGCTAATGAAGATAAAAAAGAAGAACTTGCTCAAAAGAAAACTGAACTTAAAGAACAACAAAGCGCTATGAAAGCTGAATATAAAAAGTTAGATAAACAATTATCTGTTTATACTAGTGATGAAATGATTATTACTGATGCTGTTAGATCTTTACAGGAAATGGTTCAAGTTTATAAAGATAAAGGATGTAAAAGTAATGAAGATATAAATGTTTGTGGTAAGAGTGTTTTACCTGCTACTACTGCTTTTTATAGACAACTTGAAAGTGGTTATGTAACTAGTTGGTATGGTTATCGTGATTGTAGTGATTCTCGTGTTTCTTGCGGACACAATGGTATAGATTTATCTACTGGTGGCGATAATATCCCGGTTTACTCTATTGGTACTGGCGTTGTTGCAATGATACCTGAAAGAAGTAGTTGCGGTGGAAATATGGTTTTTGTTCATCATAAACTTACTAATGGTAATACTTATACTAGTGTTTATATGCATTTATATCAAATTAATGTTTCAGTTGGTCAAACTGTTACTAAAGATACTGTTATTGGTATAATGGGTGGTGGATGGAATACTCCTTGGGATTATTGTTCTACAGGCGCTCATTCACATTTAGGATTGGCTACTGGATTATTTGGTATTGATTATGGTTGGGATTATTTGAGAAGTCATTATATTGATCCTTCTGATATGATTAATTTCCCTGGCTCATTATATACACCATTTTATGATAGATATACTGCTTTTTAAGATGATGTCTCTACATCATCTTTCTTCTAAGGAGGTTTTTTATGAAAAAAAGAAATGTTTTACAGAATTCTATGATTGCTACTATTTGTATTATTGCTTGCAAAATTATTGGTTTAATTTATGTTATTCCTTTTAATGCGATGATTTCTACTTCTGCAGGTGCTCTTTATAGTTATGCTTATAATATTTATGTTATATTTTTAAGTTTATCTACTACTGGTGTTCCTCTTGCAGTTAGTAAAATTGTTAGTGAATATGATAGTTTAGAATATTATGATACTCGTGATCGTGCTTACAAGATTTCAATGAAATTAATATTTTTAATTGGTTTATTGTGTTTTGTTGTTATGGTAGTTTTTGCTCAACCTATGGCTTCTTTAATTATTGGCGATGCTGTTGGTAATAATACTGTAGATGATGTTGCGAATGTTATTAGGATTATTTCTTTAGCTTTACTTATTGTTCCACCTTTAAGTGTTGTTAGGGGTTATTTACAAGGTCATAATTTTATTACTGAAAGTAGTATTTCTAATGTAATTGAACAGTTTGTACGTGTTATTGTTATATTAGTTGGTTGTATTTTAGTTATTAAGGTATTTCATTTAGATGAGAAAATTGCGATTGGTATTGCAGTATTCTCTGCTGCTATTAGTGCTTTTGCTTCATATTTATATTTGAAATATAAGATGTTTAAGAATAAGAATCAATTTAGTGGTGAATATGAGGTTAAGGATGCTGAGAAAAAAATTACAGGTAAAATGATTGCTAAAGATATTTTATTATGTGCTTTACCTTTTATTATTGTTGAGGTTTTAAAAAGTGCTTATGCAACGGTTGATACAGTTACTATTGTTAGAGGATTAACTCATTTGGGATATAGTATTAGTGATGCTGAAACAACTTTTAGTGTTATTGCTACTTGGGGTAATAAATTATGTACTGTTGTTATTTCTGTTGCTATTGGAATTAGTATGAGTTTAATTCCTAGTGTTGCTGGTGATTTTGTTAAAGGTAAAATGGATATAGTTAATGAAAAATATAATTCTTCTTTTGTCTTATTACTTATTACTACTCTACCTATGACTTTAGGAATATTTTTCTTAGCTCAACCTGTATGGATTCTCTTTTATGGATATGATTATTTAAGTATTGAGGTATTTAAATTATATATATTTCAGGCTATTACTTTTTCATTCTTTTCTGTATTGATAAGTTTTTGCCAGACTGTTGGAAAGACTAAAGTCGCTTTATTTAGTTTGTTTATTAGTTTTGTTTTAAACGCTATATTTAATATCCCATTTATGCATTTATGTCATTATTTAGGAATTGGTGGATATCAGGGCGCTACTGTTTGTACTTTAGTTACTCAAGCACTACCTTCCCTATTTTTAATTATTTATATTAAAAAAACATTTAATTTCCATTATAAGAGTTTGTTTATAAATAGTTTAAAGATTATATTATGTAATATTATTATGATGATTGTTTTATATTTAGTTAAACTTATTTATCCTATTGATTCTTTGGGTAGAATTGGTGCTTTATTAGAGTGTTTTGTATATGGAATTATAGGTGCTAGTGTTTATATATTCTTACTTGTCAAAACAGGTTTATTTAAAGATTTATTTGGTAATAGTAGAAT
>JAGKUT010000091.1 GCA_021152765.1 Actinomycetes bacterium | reverse complement strand
ATTCCATAGATATATCATCAGAACCTAAACCCTTTTTTAATAATCTATTAACTTCTTTTGTAAGATTATTATTATGTAATTTAGCAGATTCATCAATCAATAAAAATAAATCTTCGCTAAACCCTATTTTCTTTAAAACTCTCATAATATTTCTCCAATAAAATTTGTGTTTCAGAATATATTGTAGATAATTCTTTATCTTTAATTGTTCTAATATTCTCTCTCTTTTTTAATAATCCTTTTTCAATACAAGCATATCTTTCTTTCTCTACAAAATACCTTGGTCCATATCTATAAAAAGTATTTTGCCATGAACAAATTCTTGATTGAGGTAATTTAGGATGCATTATTTTAACTGGAAATCCAGCTATTTCAAATAAATGTTTACTTGTTTCAAATGGTTCATAAATTCTTTTTAATACACACCATAATTTAAATATAGGATCATATACAATTGCTCTATGATACTCTATATCTAATACTAATGGATTTTGTAACAATAATTCTATTTCTTCATTTGTATATATTTTAGATTTCATAATAATCCTCCACACTTTCAAAGGTAGTTTTAATAATATTAGTTAATATTAAGTTTGCTAAATTTTTTTTCATCATTTATATTCTCCTTTACTAGGTAGCCATTTTGTATTAATTCAATAATAATGGCATTTACCGTTTTATTATAATGTTTTGCCATCAGTTCAATTTTTTTATATGTATAGTCATCCATTCTTACAGTCAATCTTTTCATATAACACTCCTTTTCTATACCCACAAAACATTAAAAATAATGTTTTTTTTATTTATCAGGATAAGATGAAGACGTCACAATATTATTTTTTGCCTTATTTTAAAGCAAATATAGTGACGTCAATCTTATTTTGCACTTGCAAAATGTGGATACAAATTATTATATTTATATCCATATAAACTAATTTTTACTTATTTTATAAGAAAAAATATACTCATTAAAATGGGTATATTATTTGTTTTTAATGTCCATATTAGGTTCCTACATATGGAGCACAATCATCTACTATTACTCCATTTATATTTGGATGTGGTCTATTATTCCAATCTTCCATACATTCCATATAACTATTATAAGGACCATCTATAGGTGGTTTTATATTAGGTTTTGATGGTGTATAAGTTTCATCAGTAAAATTAATTAAACTCATGCCATCTAAATATGTTCCGTCTTCACTTTGTACTTGAAAATGTAAATGAGGACCTGTTGAATAGCCAGTTGTTCCAACACTTGCAATTTCTTCACCAACATCTATTTTTTGACCTTCTGACACCTTACTGCTATTTGGAAATAAGTGTGCATAAGTTACATAATAATTAGTATTTTCATCTACTTCACATTTCAGTTTAATAATATTTCCACCCTGTTTATCACTTTTATCGATTGTATTAGAAGAATAAGGAAAAGATACTTTAGTAATTGTTCCATTACATACTGATAAAACTGGAGTTTGATTATTAGCTGCTAAATCCCAAGCATTATGAATACTAGCAGAATCATATATAATTCTTTCATGCTTAAAATAACTAGTTACAGTAACTTTACTAAAATCAATCGGAGGTGATAAAGGTTTAATTTGTATTTCGTCTATCTGTCCAGAAGATTCTATTTCATCATTTTTACATACTGTCATATTTTTATATTTATTCATTTTACAAACATCAGAAATTGGTTTTAACTGTTTCATTTCTGAATCCAAATTATCGTTATATATATTATCAAATTTTAAACTATCATCTTCTAAATAAAAATATAATATCCTGCTTAATGAAACATATCCATTTCCTGCCTTTATATTTTTATTAACAACAGATAAATAATTTTCTGAATATTCAGAATTATTCTCTACATAATTATCTGTAACATTTGCACCAAAAAAATCTAGTACCATTAAAACTGGTATTAGAACTATTAAAAAAATAGTAATTAAGCCTATTGAAGAACCTAATATAAATTTTAATGTTTTATTTTTTATAATATCACCTCATAAAAAAAAGAACATCTTAATGCCCTAAATTTCTATATCTGAATCTTTCTCCAAAAAATAATTTACGTATTCATTTAATTCACAAGAAAGCTTACAGCCTTGTTCATATTGTCTTTTTAATATATTGTTTCTTAAATCCTCATACTTTAATAACATATTTATTTCTTCAACCATTTCATTTAATATACCTTTAGGTTTAACTGATAATATTTTGTATATATCTTCATATGCTTCTTCTTTAGAATTATAACAATCTTTCATTTCATATGGTCGTAATTCATATTCATATTCAATTACATCATTAGTTAGTTCTTCAATTGTTTTCATTTTAATTTTCTCCCATCATTTCTCTTTCTAGATTTGTTGCTTGTATCAGGATTCTTAATCTTGTTTTTGAATCTATATTTAATAAGAATTCCCCCCTTTTAGTACTTAATAAAAATGATTTTTGAGTATCAGTTAAAGGATTTTGTTTAAATAATTCTAAATAAGCTAATAAATCATCCTCTTTTAACATTCCTACCATTTGATAGTGACAGTTATTAAAAATAGCAGTAGAATGTCTAAGTATTTGATTACTACCTACAAAATCTTTAATAGATTGTGTCGCTACAATTAATGAACCTGAATATTTTCTAATTCTTCTAGCAAGTTGTCCAAAATTTCTTAATACTTCAAAATTATTTTCATCTATAAATAAATGAAATTCATCAGCTACCACTACTACATGTTTTCTATCTTCAACTTTTAATTTATCATTATTAATTTTATTTGCAACTATACTATTATTTAAATATGTTAATAAGTTTAATGTTTGAGTATTGATTAGTCTTTGATTTTCTGAATACATCAATTCTTGTAAATTAAATGCAATTAAATCATTGTCTAAATTAATATTAGTATAACCATCAAATAAGTACGAATCAGTGCCAGTTAAAAACCTTGATAATAGAATATCTAATTGTTCTATTAATTTTATTTTTTCCTTACTAGTTAACCCCTTTTTATAAACTGGTAAATAATTATATAAATCTGAGAAAATTGGATAATCTTCTGGTTTTAATGATTGTAAAGTATTAATTGATGTATTCTTATAAATTCCTTTTGAATTATATAATTTTTCTACAATGGCAAGAAGCATAACCATTTCTTTTTCAGTAATACTTTCAAAAGCAGATTTAAAGAATGCTTCTAAGAATCCTAAATGCTTTGCTAAAGGACAATCTGTTTCTTTTGTATCCTGATCATCATCTTCACTTGATATATATCTAATTTGTAATGGATTAATTATTCCTCCCTTTTTAGAATATAAATCAATATATTCACCATTATTATGATTTACTAATTTTTGATATTCATTTTCACAGTCGAAAATAAATACTTTAGTTCCTCTTGCAAATTCATTTACTATTAACTTTTTCATAGTATATGATTTACCACCACCAGTTGAAGCAATAATAGCCATATTATGTGATGTTCTAGTATTATTGATTACAAAAGGATCAAAAAATATTGGTAATGATGTATGAATATCTACACCTGCCATATAACCTGTAGAATCATTATAATATGTTTTTGTAAACGGAAAACCTGCACTTAAAGTATGTGTTGGTAAATAAATAGAATAATCATCTAATGATTTTGTTCCTAAATCATAACTTTGCCATGTTTCCATTTGTCTTAATCTTGGAATATCTAATTTTATCATATAAGGATCTACTATCCTTTTTAATTCCCTTATAGTATCTTCTCTAGTTTTTTTATCACCAGTGACAATAAGAATTAAAGAAACCTCTTTTATTTTTTCATCACCATTTTTTATTTCATTCATAAGAACTTGAAAATTTTCTTGTTGTCTATCAAGTTCAGTTGCATCACTTAGTTTTTTAGTAGTATTTCTATCACTTAATAAGAATTGATATTGTGCATTAACCCATCTTATTAATTCTTCTTGTGTAATTGTATCTTTCATTGATAAACATGCTCTTACATTTGGAACATTAAATATATTTTCAAAAAATAATTCATCAATAAATGGTGGTATTGTTTTAATGGTAACCATTTGAAATTCATTATCGTCAAATTTAATATTATTTGTTCTTTCTGATACATATAAAGGACTAACTAAATCTGGTATATCACTCCATACCAATTGATCTAATGAATTACTTGTTAAATATAAATTAGATAAAAATTTATATATTTCTAATTTATTTTGAATT
>JAGKUT010000090.1 GCA_021152765.1 Actinomycetes bacterium | reverse complement strand
AATCTATTATGCTTTAACTTAATCTCATTTAAGTATTTTTTCATTAATTTAGTAGCATATCCACTACCTTTATTAATACGTGTCGCACACATAGAATCTATATATCTCGTATCAAACACTCTTACAAGTAAATACTCTGCGATTAAATGATTTATTACTTTATCTTCAATAGACTGACTCATTATTACTCTACATTTAGGATCTGTTATTAAAAAGATATTATATTTACCTAAATTAATATCACTACTTTCTAATCTCTTTTTAATACTTATTATATGTTCAGAGTAATATAATAAAAACTTTTCACGTCTTTCTTTATTCTTTACTTTTGATAATACTTTATCAGTCATTTTAATTATATTATCTATATTATATAAATCACTATATAGATTACCCTCTCTTTTCATAATTAAACCACGACCTTGTCATTTTATCTATTTCTAATAAATGATTAACATAACTTTCAAACTTCTTAGAACTAATTAAGTCTTTTCTTAACGCTTCTTCTAAATAGAAATTAAGCATATTTATTTTTACAATTATTTCCTTTTTATTATCTACATCTTGAAAGATATTAGCTCTATAAACATTTTCAAGTATTGAATAACATGATTCTATTATTTTATTTTTAAGTACTATATTGTTATTAGGTAAATTACTAATATTTCTTTCTATATATCTTATAGTCTTACGAGTAGTAGACGCAATAAGCAATCTTTATGTGATTTATATTTTTCTGCATACTTCTTTAATTTATATTTTTTTCTATCACTTAATTCCTTCTTTGTTTCTTCATTTATAACCTCTTTTTCTTCTTTCACTTATATACCTCCAATAAAAAAAGTAGTAATTCTATAAAATGAAGATTTTCGATATTAAAAATCAATTACTATGATTGGTTATAATACTACTAACCTAAATTTTAACTTACTACTATATATTTTGTGATAACACAAGGAACATCCTTGTTTCCAGTCTTGTATTTATAATTCTTTTTAGGAAAACTTATAAATTATAGATTTTGGAAAATCCCGGGGGCGAGCGACTACTAGCTACAGTTCACTGAGCCATCCGAATTCACATTGCAGTTCGATCCAGCACCGTTATCGTTGCAGTTCACGTTGCCATTCGAATTGACGTTGCAGTTGAAATCGGAAGCATTACAGTTGACGCTCTCAGAGTTCACATTGCAGCTCCCACTTGTTCAAGATGTCCCTCACGGGAAGTATTTACTTCGCATACTTCCCGTGTTTTATTATTATTTAACTTATACTATATAGATTATCATTGAAAATCTATATAACTATTCCTGTGCCTACACTTTCGTTCGGCACCATTCGTCGCCATATATGGCTCCTCAACATCTTTGCTATCGCAAAGATAGATTTTAGACTTCTAGATGTCGGGGCGAGCGACTACTAGCTACAGTACACTGAGCCAGCCGAATACACATAGCAGCTCGATCCAGCACCGTAATCGCCGCAGCCCACGTAGCCATTCGAATCGACGTAGCAGTAGAAATCGGAAGCATCACAGTAGACGTTCTTGGAGTACACAGAGCAGCTAATGTCTGAGAATACTTCTTGCACATGTTTTGCTTCTGCTTTATAGTTTCTTCCTCTAAAACAATGCTCTTTTCCATTTCTTTTTATACATACTCCGTATTGTCCATCTTCATATTTTACTGCATATATATTTTTTCCTGCTGGTGGTGTTGTTGATGTTGTTGGAAAGTCTGCGTATGAGTTACAATTTGTATCTGTACTATTACACCATCCTTTATATGTACCTGTAGTAGCATAGTATTGTGGTGTCCCCATATCATTTGGATTTAACCATTTACTTGCTCTTGTATATAGTTCATCTATTGCAGTTTGTACATTGTTTGCAGATACTCCTGATGGTGGTGTATATGTTACTTGGTTTGCTGCTATTACTGCTGCAACTACTGCTGTTGTTCCTCCAAATATTATTCCTCCTATTATAAATGCTGTTATTGTTTTTAGATTATTTGATAATAATTTCTTTATTTTTTTCATTTTGTTCCTCTTTTCTATTTAATTTATTTATAGGATTTAATTCTAATTGAATTTTTTATATAACTCATCAAGTGCGGTTTGAACATCTGTGACATTATTACCATTACTGTCTTTAAATCCCGTGCTTGTGTTATCATAACTTACATCTTTAGCCATTAATAAGAATCTAATTTTTGAATCATCTTGTGAGTCTAAATTTGTTAGTGCTATTCTAAATGTTGTACTGCTATCCATTACTTTTGAATTATTATAATTATATATTGAATTGTTTCCTCTTGTTAGGTATATATTTTCATTTGTTGTATATGAATTATTTGTTGTCCAATTTTTTGTTTCGTTTAATGCATATCCTAATGAGTTTTCATCTTGATTGTCTAATAATACAAATTCTTTGTTTCCTTGCATGTTATATATTCCTGTTATATTTCCTGTTGATGAGTTATTACTTAGGTTTCCATATATTGAATTTGTTAGGTATGCGGCAGCTCCCCATTCACTATTTCTTGTCATGTGTGTATTTACATTTCTTAATCCGTATATATTATTCTCATTTGTCATTGATGTTGCTTTTTTATTTGCTGTTGCATAATCAATATTTGTCCATGCAGTTTGATTTTTTATTGTTGGGTTATCATTTTGATTTGATGTTTCATATTTTCCAACCCATATTCCTGATAATTCATTATTATTGTATGTGAATGCTGGGTGTGTTAACCATTGTCCTACTGTTTTACCTTCTGATTTTGTTGTTCCTACATCTTCAAAAACTATATTGATTGGTGTTTGTGTATTTGAATTAAATAATTCATATCTAAATCTTGGAATCCATACAAAAATTCCGAGTATATCTGATTCTAATACAGGTGTTCCTGGTTTTGATTCTTTATATTCATATCTGCTTTTTGAATTTTGTTCTGTACTTTTATATTCATTTACTACTACTGCGTTTGCCCATTTTTTTTCTGAATAGTTATACCAATGAGAGTTTTCATCTGCTTTTACCCATGAGTTTTTGTCACTATCATATATTACTGGTATCATATTTTCTGCTAGTTGTGGTCTACTAACGTATTGAATTATTTCTGTGCATGAATTTTTATTTACAAGTTCATAACTAAATCCGTTGTATTCTGCTTGATAGGTTGCTTTTACTTTATCTGTATAATCAATTTCTTTCCCATTTATATTTTTAAATGGTTTTTCTAGTATTCCATTATCTATTAGGGCTTGTACTGGAATACAATATGTGCTTCCATTTGATTCATAACTATTATTATATAGTGATTGATTATTTTCTAAATATGTATCTGCTGCTGAGGCTAAAAGTTTTTGATTTACTTCACTTAGTTCATCTTTTTTCTTTAAAATACTATTTGTTATTTTAGGTATTGCGATTATTGATATTAATGCAATTAATGTTACTACTGCTAGTAGTTCTATTAGTGTAAATCCCTTCTTATCCATATACTCATCTACTTTCTATATTCTATTATAAAAAAAAAAGCAAAAAAAAACAACTATTTTTCAGTTGTTTCTTCTGTACTTTTGATTACTTCTTTTCCTTTGTATGTTCCGCATTCAGTACATACTCTATGTGGTCTAATTTCTGCTCCACATTTTGGACATTTTACAGTACCGTTTTCACTAATTTTGTAGTGAGTTCTTCTTTTTCTACCTCTAGTTTTACTTACTTTTCTAAATGGTACAGCCATGGTTCACACCTCTTTCTTATAATAAATCTTTTAGTTTTTCTAATTCTGGATTTACATTACCCTTTTGTTCGGTTATAAATTGCCAGCCATCTCCTTTTAATTTTTCTGGTTTTGCATTTGGGCTAACAACTCTCATGGGAATTTCCATTAATATATTTTCCCATATAATTGGTAAAATATCAATAGTATTTTCTATTTTTTTATCATTTTTTACTTCTTCTAGCACATTTTCGAGCTTATCATCTATTGTAAATTCAAATTTATGCTCTACACTTTCTAATGTTAAAGCACATGGCAAGTACATTGTACCTGTAACATTCAAGTATAATGTTATATCATCCATGCTGTCTTTTTTTAGTTCTCCTGTTGCTTTTACATCTTTTAAGTCTAGTAATTCTGTGTTTTCCAATTGATCTTTTTGAAATTCTAATTCTTCATTTATTTCAATTGTTTTATCAACATTATTTTTAAGTCTAAGTAAATCTATATTCATATTTCACCTCTTTTTTTAGCAAAATTAATTATACAT
>JAGKUT010000089.1 GCA_021152765.1 Actinomycetes bacterium | reverse complement strand
GTTCATGGAGATTAGCCTCAGCATGTCGAGCGGCTGCCAGTCGTTCTTGATCATCTCGAATGATATTACTCCGTCTTCCCATTTGCACTCAAGCGGCGGCAGCGAGCCTTCGGAGACGATTATGTTGTCCGAATTCATGTTCAGCTTCTTGAATCTGTCATAATCCCTTGTCGGTTCCTTTTGTGTCTCGAAGCATCCGGTCACAACATGCTTGAATTTACCGTAGAGCTCGGTCACTCTCTTCAGTTTGCTTCTCTGCTCAACTTGTTCGGGTGATTTCCTGTCGTGGTAGTGGGCAGGTTTTTCCCTTGCAATCCTCTTGCCCATGGAGTTCTGATATACAACCCCACCTATGCTTCCGCTATAATCGCCATTTTTATAAATTGCCATATTACCACAAATAGATGCAGCAACACCAATTAAACCACCACCTACAGTAGCACTCAAACTAGATAATTTGTCATAACCCATTTTAAGTAATATAGTAACAAAGAATGGCAATAAAATAAATACCATCATAGTTTCACCTAAAACTGAAGTAACTAAAGAAAACACTAAAACAGTCCCAATTAAAAATTTATTCTTATCCTTAGAAGCAAAAAAACTAACAATTTTCTGATACGCACCAGTTTTATTTAAAACTCCATAAAAACCACCAATACATAATATCAAAACAATGTATTGAGCAAATACAGCAAAACCATATGTAGGCGCTGTAAAAATTCCATATAATCCAAGAGGATTAGTTTCTCCCTTAATAAACTCCCCACCTGAAAAATTACCTGTTGGAATTATCCATGTTAATACTGCATAAATCAAAAACACAATACCTATAACCTTCAATAAGCCATATTTTTTTTCCTTTTCCATATTCTACCTCCTATTAAATTATACAACTAAAAAAAAAGAATTAAAATAATTTTTAACTCTTTTTAATAAATTTCACTAGTTTTTCAACTTATTAGGTTCAATTAACGACAATGATACTTTTTCCTTATCTAAATTAATATCAATAACGTAACAATCAACAATATCACCAACACTTAAAATATCACTAGGATGTTTAATATATTTGTCAGTAATCTTAGAAATATGAACTAGTGCATCATTATGTAAACCAATATCAATAAATGCTCCAAAATCAACAACATTTCTAACAGTACCTTGTAACTTCATACCAATACTTAAATCTTTAATATCTAAAACATCACTCTTTAAAATTGGTTGAGGCATATCATCTCTTGGATCACGATTAGGACTAATCAAAGACTTAATAATATCATCAAGAGTATAAATATCAGTACCTAACTTACTAACTAACTCATCACGATTAACAGAATTTAAAACATCACTAATATGACTAGTACCAATATCTTTAATAGATAAATCCAATATTTCTAATAATTTCATAGTAATATCATAACTCTCAGGGTGAATACTTGTACTATCTAAAACATTACTTCCTTCAGTAATTCTTAAAAATCCAATAGCCTGTTCATATGCCTTATCACTTAATAACTTTTTCTTCTTAATCTCATCACGAGAATTAATACGACCATTACTTTCACGATAATCAATGATCTTTTCAATATTCTTTTTAGTAACACCAGAAACATATTGAAGTAAAGAACTACTTGCAGTATTAACATTAACACCAACACTATTAACAGCCTTTAAAACAACGAAATCCAAATTATCTTTTAAAGCTTTCTCTGCTACATCATGTTGATATAAACCTACACCTATACCTTCAGGAGGAATCTTAACTAATTCAGATAGAGGATCTTGTAATCTTCTACCAATACTAACCGCACTACGTTTCTCAACCTCTAAATCTGGAAACTCTTCAATTGCTAATTTAGAAGCACTATAAATACTTGCTCCAGCCTCAGAAACAATAACATACTTACAAGATAAACCATATTCGTGAATCATTTCACTAACAAACTTTTCACTCTCTCTTGAAGCAGTACCATTACCTATCGCAATAATATCAACATTATATTTCTTAACTAAATTAACTATTTTTTCCTTACAACTCTTTAAAGAATCACTACTAATACCCTTTAAAAAAGGCTTAATAACAGTAGAATCTAAATACTTACCATTCTTATCAACAACAGCTATCTTACATCCATTAACAAAACCAGGATCAAATGCTAAAACAATTTTTTCTTTCATAGGAGGTTGTAATAATAAACACTCTAAATTCTTACTAAAATTATCAATAGCACTAATATCAGCTTTCTCTTTTAAATCAGCACGAATTTCTCTTTCAATAGAACCTGAAATAAGTCTCTTATAACTATCAACAATACTATTTCTTACTATATCACAAACAAAACTCTTATCATTCTTAATAATTTTACCCTCTAAAAAAGAAATAATTTCATCAACATTAACATCAATATTAACTGTAATTACCTTTTCCTTTTCAGCACGATTAATAGCGAGTACCCTATGAGGTTTAATCTCACTAACCTTTTCACTATAATTATAGTACATCTCATAAACTTTACTAGTATCAGGATTATCCTTCTTAACACGAGTAACAATTAAACCATTCTTATAAGTATAATTTCTTATCCATTTACGATAATAAGCATTATCACTAATCCATTCAGCAATAATATATCCTGCACCCTCTATAGCCTTAAGGGTAGATTCAACTTTATCATTAATATACTTACTAGCCATACTAGATAAATCACCATTAACAGGAAAAGACATAATCATTTTAGCTAAAGGCTCTAAACCATTATTAATCGCATCAGTAGCCTTAGTTTTTTTCTTTTCTTTATAAGGACGATATAAATCCTCAACATCAACTAACTTACTACAAGCCATAATCTTATCACGTAATTCATCAGTCATTAAACCTTTTTCTTCAATTAATCTAATAACATCTTCCTTACGTTTAAGTAAATTAACTTGATAATCATATACTTCACTAATCTTACGAATCTCTTCTTCAGTCATCGCACCAGTAGCCTCTTTACGATATCTAGCAATAAAAGGAACAGTATTACCCTCCTCTAACATCTCTAAAACAATACGAACATGTTTCTCACTCTTATTAATCTCACGACTAATACTATTTATAATATTATCATTCATACTATACCTCAATTCTACATATAAAACTTTACCACAATAAAACAAATCAAGTCAATAAAAAAGATAAGATTTACTTATCTAAAGAAAGAACATATTTAGTATAACAATTCCCACATAAAGGAACATACTCTACCTCACTAGTACCATCAATTAAAACAGAATCTCCATCTACAATATACTTTCCATTAACACGTCTTGCATTATATCTAGCAATCTCACCACAGCTACATAAAGACTTAAATTCATGTAACTCCTCTGCTATACCTAATAACTTACTACTTCCAGGAAATAAATTACCTCTAAAATCAGTTCTTAAACCATAACATATTACAGGAACATCATAATTATTAGAAATAATAAATAAATCAACAACCTGTTGTTCACTTAAAAATTGAGCCTCATCAATAAATATACAACTAACATCACTCAAACTATCAGAAATCAAATCAATAATACTAGTTCCAACACCAATTAAATAATCAACTTTTCTTGACATACCAACACGGGTAACAATAGAGTCTCCACCCTTAGTATCAACACTAGGTTTCATAACTAAAACTTTTAAACCATTCTCTTCATAATTAAAAGCAGTTCTAAGTAAATCCATTGTCTTACCAGAACCCATTGCTGAATAATTAAATATTAATTTAGCCATTATACTCCTCCATAACTTTATCCCATAATTCCTTTAAATTATCAAAAGTCAATATATCTCTAACTTCTTCAATTGGAGCCCAAAAAGCACTCTTAACCTCTTCTTCCTGAATAATAATATCATCATTCAAACTATCCGCAATAAAGTATATAACATCTTTAGGAACATTTTCATGAACCAAATAAGAAATAACAAATCTCTTACTAGAATCAATCCTACAACGAATACCAGTTTCCTCTAAAGTTTCACGATAAGCACACTCTTCCTCATTTTCACCAGATTCAATATGACCTTTTGGAAACCCATAAAAACCACTCAAAGACTCTTCAATTAAAACCTTACCTTTATTAAATACAACACATCCACAAGATTTCTCCATAACTACCTCCACTACCATAAACATTATATAACAATTAAAAATAATAATAAAGAAAAATAAACAACAAAATGAAACTTGACATTTAATAAAAAAATCTATATATTTAAATATAGAAAAAATGGAGGATTAATTA
>JAGKUT010000088.1 GCA_021152765.1 Actinomycetes bacterium | reverse complement strand
ATACCATATACAATGCAGCACAGCCAAGCAGTTGCACTCATAGGCAAAGTCTGACGGGCGGTCGGCTGAAGCGTCAAGATGTGTAAAACCGCTATCGAACTGTGCCACTACTTTAAAACCGCGCACGTACATTTTATAAAAGAATAGATGGTCGTCGCCCAACGGATAGGCAAAAGCGTCAGCCCAGCGCTCCTCGAAGAAGTTGATAGCATCGTATGCCGCCTTTCGGCAGAGAATGGCGCCACCGCAGCCGGTTTGCGACGGCATTACCGATTCGGGTACACTCGCGTAGGCAGTCGCCGACGAGCGACATTCGCGGTATGCCCAGCGTCGACTGCGCGTCTGACGGTCGCCTTTTTCCAGCCATAGGCGGAACTTTTGCCCGCGAGAAAGACTGTGCAAGGCATAAAAGTCGGCAAACGCACAATCCGCCTCGGCGCCAAGCATCGCACGTGCAAGGCGCTCCACTCCGTCGGGAGCAATGGCAATGTCGTCATCAAGAAATAAGATATAGTCGGTGTCGACCTCGTCGAACGGCAACGCACGCTGTGCAATCATTCCTTTCGGACAACGCACAATCCGCTCAACGCCGACAGTTTCCGTCGGCGCATCGTAGCCTTCGGCAAGATACACCAAGATACGACTTGGCTGAAGAGTTTGACGCACAAGCGAGTCGAGCAAGGCTTGATATTTCGCCCCGGCACGACCCAACGTGCGTATCACGGCACAATATTTTATATCTTTTTCTTTTATTACATCAAATGTTTTATTCATTGACTCATTTAATTTATCTGTTGTTTTAAAAATATAACATTCTTTCTCTATTGTATAATACAATCCTAGTGATGAACCTATGCAATCAAGGTCTGGGTTTTGATGTCCTATTATTATGACATTATCATGTTGTTTTATTTGTTCATCTAATTTTTTAAAAAATTCAGTCATTTGGTTGCTCCTTTTCTCTTATTTTTTGTGCTAATTTTTTTATCTTATCGAATCTATGGTGTAGTCCAGGTTTTGTGATTTTTTGGTTTGTTTCTAAGGATATTATTTCACTTAGTTCTTGAAGGGAAGCGTCTTTATATTTAAGTCTATATTCTGCAACTATCTGTTCTTTTTCTGATAATAATTCTATTCCATATTTTTTTATTAATTCTATATCTTTTATTTGTGAATCTGCTGTTTGTATTATTCTATCTACATTTGCTTGTTCACAATTATTAAGTCTATTTGTCATATTTATATGGTCTCTATATATTCTTATATCTTCATAGTAAAGTAGTGCTTTTGTTGTTCCTATTAGTCTTAGAAAATCTCCTATTTTTTCTGCTTCTTTTATATATATCATATATTTGTTTTCTCTTTTTAAGATTTTACTATTTAAACTATATTTATTTAATAGTTCATTTATGAAATTAGCATATTCTTCATTATCTACTAGTATTTCTAAGTGATATCTTGATGTTTGTGGGTCATTTATACTTCCTTTAGCTAAAAAAACGCCTTTTATATATGATCTTACAAGATTGTCATCGTCTATTATGTAGTCATCTGGTATATTTTTATCAATACTTAAGTCTTTTTTTAGTTCTTCTTTATTATTAATTTCTATAATATATATGTAATTCTTATTATAATTATATCCTTTACGTACTGTAATTTTAGGTACTATTTTATATATTTGTTCAACTAAATTAAATATCATTCTCGCGACATCTTCGTTTTCATTTTGAATTCTTATTGTATCTTCTAAAAATTCATTTCTTATTATTCCTGATAGTAATGATATTTGTTCTATTTTATTAAATTTTTGTTTTGTTATTTCACTTTTTATTTTACTTGTAAATGACATTATTTTAATAAATATGAGAATATATCTAGTGATAGTTTTAGTGAATCATGTCTTAATGAGCCTTCTTCTACTTTTACTAAGTCATCACTGATTATCTCTACTCCTTTTAAGTTTTGTTTATCTAAAATTACAGGATCTTTTTGTTCTAGGCTTGAATATTTAGTTATGATATTTGGTTCTATTTTTCCTTTATTTGCGATTACTACATCTATTTTTCTTTCATCTAAGTATTCATTTAATTTATTAACATGGTCGCTTACTTTATATTTATCTGTTTCTCCAGGTTGAGTCATTATATTACATACATACATTATTTTAGCTTTACTATGTTTTAATGCTTCTTTCATTTCTTTTGGGATTATGTTAGGTATAATACTTGTATATAAGCTTCCTACACTTAGTATTACTAAATCTGCTTTTTTGATTGTTTTTATTGCTTCTGGTGTTATTTCTGGTTCGTTTTTATAATATACTTTTTTTATTGTTTTATTTGCTTCGGTTATATTATGTTCTCCTTCTACAATTTCACCATCTGTCATTTCGGCGATTAATGTAATATCTCCATTTTCTGTTAATGGTATTACTTTTCCTTTTAAATTTAGCACTTTTTCTAGTGATAGAATTGCTTCCGATAGACTTCCTGTTATTTCAGTCATTGCTTGTAATAGAAAGTTTCCTACTGCGTGTCCGTTTAAATAGCTATCTGTTTTGAATCTATAGTTAAACATCTTTTCAAATATTGGTTCTGTTTCTGATAATGATATTAATACTCTTCTAATATCTCCCATTGCTGGTGTATTGAATTCTTTTCTTAGTATTCCTGAAGATGCACCATCATCGCATACAGATACTATCGCTGTTAGGTCTAATGGAAATTGTTTTAGTCCTCTTAGAAGCGTTGATAGCCCATTTCCACCACCTAAAACCACTACTTTTTTCATATAAATCACCTTTATTTATTATACTATTTATATTTAAATATGTAAATTGAACTGAAGTTTTTAAAGAAAAAAATGATAACCTATAAATGTTTATCATTTTCTTTTAATATTTCTTTTGCGTTTTCCATTTCTTGTTTTGCGATTATATCTTCTTGATTTAGTATTATTTCTTTTATTTCATTATTATTTTCTATTAGTATCCAGTCTTCACCACAAATTGCTTTTGCGTTTAAATCAAATTTCATTGGTTCTTTTTTATTTATATATGCATTTAACGCAAGTAATCTTTTTATTTCTTCTATTGTTGGTGAATAATTAATTTCTTTTCTTTTCTTATAATATTTACCTTGTTTAGAGGCACTGAAACGAAATTTCTTATCATTACCATATAGTACATATACCTTTTCTGTAGTATCTGCATGTGGAAAATACGTTGTAAATCTTCCATCTGTTAGTGTTTTTAAATTCTTTTCTTCTAGTGAATTTTCATTTACAACTATGTAATCAATATTGTCATTTCTCATTTGTCCTAACATTTGATTCTTTATTTGTTCATACATTTCTAGTGGATATTCGTGTTCATTTTGGGTTACAAGTTGAATTACATTTCCTCTTCTAAACGCTAATATTCTATCAAATAATACATTATCTTTTCTTAATAAAATCACATCTGATTCTGGTTTTAGTAGACATTCTTTATATGTTTTTTCTCCTGCTACATTGTTTAAATCAATACAGCTTCCTGGAGGATATTTCCCTATTAATAGTCTTTCTGGGTTAAAGTAATCTCCTGATTTTAGTTCTATGTCTTTATATTTTAAGTTTACTGATGGGATATGACTATAGTTTTTTCTTAACATTTTTAAATACATTTCAAGGTAATCACTACTATAGCTTTCTCCAACTTTTTCTATGATATTCTTACCAAGTGCATCTATACAGATTGTATTGTTTTTATTTAATCCTTTCGCACACATTATTATTGTGTCCATATTTTCATATAGAGAATGTTTTTCTAATACTTCTTTTTCTTGTTCTACTATCTTTCCATATTGTGTGAATATTTTTTTAATTGTAGATAGTGTTAATTCTTGTGATATATTACAAAAAGGTATTATTTTTTTAAAATCATCAAAGTATTCTTCGTTTTGCAGTATTAAATCTAATTCTTCTTCTGTTATATCATGTATCATCATTGCAAGTGTGAAATTATTTTTCTCTTTATCATTGATTACAAAATTATTTATATTGAATCCAAAGTTTGCTCGGGCTTCTTTATTTATACTTCTATCTTCTATTTTAACTTTATCGACAAATTTTAATTTAATTCTTTCATATTTGTTTGCGATATATTTTACTATTTCTTTATTATTACAATTTGTTATATTTTTTACTTGTTCAATAGTTAATGTCCCATTTTCCTTAAATAATTCTTCAAATTGTAGAAACATTTCTGGTGTTATTTCTATGTTATTTTTTATTATGTCCTTATTTGTTTCTAAATCTTTTTTAATTG
>JAGKUT010000087.1 GCA_021152765.1 Actinomycetes bacterium | reverse complement strand
TTTTATGATATAATATTATTGGCTTTTTTTAAAAAACACGTATGTGGATTTCTATGCCTAGTGCCAAATTGGTGGTGTAGAATTAGAAACATGCGGAAGAAGTAACAAAAGGAGGAATGAAATATGACAGTAGTGTCAATGAATTATTTATTAGAAGCTGGAGTTCATTTCGGTCATCAAACTAAGAGATGGAATCCAAAGATGAAAGAATATATCTTTACTTCACGTGATGATATATATATTATTGATTTACAAAAAACAGCCAAAATGATTGAGGAAGCTTATGCAGAATTAAAGAAAATTGCAGCTAACGGTGGAAAAGTACTTTTCGTAGGTACTAGAAAACAAGCTCAAGAAGCTATTAAAGACGAAGCTTTAAGAAGTGATTCTTACTATGTTAATGAAAGATGGTTAGGAGGAACTTTAACAAACTTCAGAACTATTAGAAAAAGAGTTAAGAGATTAGAAGATATCGAAAAAATGGAAAAAGATGGAACATTTGATGTATTACCTAAAAAAGAAGTTATTAAACTTAAAAAGGAATATGAAAAATTAAATAAAGTATTATGTGGAATTAGAAATATGTACAAATTACCACAAGCTTTATATATTGTAGATCCATCAAAAGAAGAAATTGCTATTAAAGAAGCAAGAATCTTAGGAATTCCAGTATTTGGTATTGTAGATACAAACTGTGATCCTGATATGGTAGACTATGTTATTCCAGGAAACGACGATGCAATCAGAGCTGTAAAACTTATTACTGGTGTTATGGCAAATGCAGTAGTTGAAGCTAATGGTGGAAAACTTGTAGACTATGTAAGCGATGATAAAACAACTAATCCAAACGAAATTATGCAAAAAGCTGTAGATTCTGTAAAGAAAAAAGAAGATAGACCAAGAAGATTTGAAGAAAATCGTGGTAAATTCAATAAAGGAAATAAGAAACCTTTCGAAAAAAAATCATTTGTAAAAGAGTCTAATAAAGAAAAAGTAGAAGCTAAAAAAGAAGAAAAACCTGCTAAAAAAGAAGAAAAAGCCGTAGTTAAAGAAGATTTAACTAAAAAAACAGTAGCAGAACTTCGTGAAATGGCAAAAGCAAAAGACATTAAAGGTTATTCTACAATGAAAAAACAAGAACTTGTAGATGCTTTAAAATAGACTGAAAGATGATTTATATCATCTTTTTTGATTAGAGGAGGAAATTTATGATAACAGCCGCAATGGTAAAAGAATTAAGAGATTTAACAAACGCTGGATTAAGTGATTGTAAAAAAGCATTAGAAGCAACTAATGGAAATAAAGAAGAAGCAATTAATTGGTTAAGAGAAAAAGGTATTGCTAAAGCTGCTAAAAAATCTGATAGAATTGCTGCAGAAGGTATGGCTGCAATCCTTGTTAAAGGAAATGATGCTGCTATAATTGAAGTAAATTCAGAAACAGATTTCGTTGCTAAAAATGATACATTCAAAGCACTAGTAAATGAAATACTAGAAGCAATTATTAATAGTGATGCTAAAACATTAGAAGAAGTATTAGAATTAAAAATTTCTGAGGGAACAGTTAATGATTTAATCATTTCAAAAACAGCAACAATTGGAGAAAAATTATCTCTAAGAAGATTCAATAAGGTAACTAAAAAAGATAATGAAACATTTGGCTCATATATTCACATGGGTGGAAAAATTGCTGTATTAACAGTAGTATCTGATGTAACAGAAGAAGTTGCTAAAGATATCTCAATGCATGCTGCAGCAATGAAACCATTATATGTAACTAAAGAAGAAGTTCCAGCAGAAGAAATCGAAAAGGAAAGAGTAGTATTAAAAGAACAAGCTATGAATGAAGGAAAACCAGCAGAAATAGCTGAAAAAATGGTAGAAGGAAGAATTAGAAAATACTACGAAGAAATCTGCTTAGAAGAACAAGCATTCGTAAAAGAACCATCAATGAGTGTTGGAAAATATGCTAGCAATAATGGTGGAAAGATTGTTTCAATGACACGTTTTGAAGTTGGAGAAGGAATCGAAAAGAAAGAAGAAAATTTTGCAGAAGAAGTAGCAAAACAAATAAATGGATAGAAGTCAATTAAGACTTCTTTTTATTTTTCAAAAATATTTGAAAGAAAAAAACAAGTATGATATAATCTATAGAGAATATATCATATGGAGGAGTATATGAAGAATAAAGCATTTACATTAATAGAATTATTAGGAGTAATAGTATTATTAGGAATATTGGGAGTAGTAATAATACCAAAAGTAGGAGACTCTATAGAAAATAGTAAGGAACAATCATATAAGGTACAAGAAGAAACAATAAAAAAAGCAGCAAATGATTTCCTTATAGATAATACAGAATTTCTAGAAGAAAATGATACAATAACAATAAAATTAGGAGTTTTAAAACAAAAAGGATACCTTCCAGTAAACATTAAAAATCCAAAGACAAGAAAAAATATATCAAACGAATCATTAATAACAATAACTAAAAATGGAAATGCATATAAAATAGAGTTAGCACTAGTTGATCTTGAAAATGTTACAGAAAATATTGATAATAATTCTCCAATATTAGTATTAAATGGAGATTATATAGAATACGTAGAAGTAAATGATTTATATGAAGAAAAAGGTGCAATAGCAAAAACAAGTACAGGAGAAACAATAGATAATGTATCAAGGCAAATAAAATTAAACAATGTAGAAAAATCAAGTATAGATACATCACAACTATTAACATACAATGTTATCTATAGCGCAACAGACGCAAGCGGATTAACAACAAGCGCAACACGAACAGTAATAGTAAGAGATACGATATCTCCGACTATAACATTCCCTAAAGAAACAACAATACATGTAAGTGAAGTAGCAGCATTTAACACAATGCAAGGAGTATCAGCAACAGATAACTACTCAACAACTCCAACAATAACAGTAAATAGTTCACTAGCAAAATTACCAGGTAAATATGTAATAACATACATAGCAAAAGATTCAAGTAATAATGAAACAACTGAAAGAAGAGTAATTAATGTAGAAAATACATTTGAAAAATACTATGCCACATTAGAATATCTAGAATCAACAGGGACACAATATATTATGACAGATATTGTTCCATCAAATGATATGGGAGTAATGTTAAAAGTCTCAAGTGCAGATATAAACAACGATTTGCTTTATCTAGGTTCAAAAGGATCAGGAAATACAAGATTTTGGATAGGAAATTATGGTAACGCAATGTACTTTGGATGGAATAATCCAACAGCAACACAGAACAGACCGACGATTACTGCAAACACAATCAATGAAATAAAAATGAATTACATGAATAATAGACAAAATATTTTTAATAACACAGTAAAAGAATACGATTTAGATACACTGGGAAGTAATTCATATCCAATAACGATATTCGCAGGAAATAATGCAGGAACCGTATCTTACAAATCAAAAATAAGATTATACGAACTAAAAGTTTCAAAAGGAAATGAAATTAAATATAATTTTATTCCATGTATGAGAAAAAGTGATGGCGCTTTAGGACTATATGATTTAGTAAATAATAAGTTCTATGGAAACTCAGGAACAGGTACATTTGGATACAAAATGCAAAATGAAAATCCATATGAAAGATTATATACAAAACTAGACTATATACAGTCAACAGGAACACAATATATTGATACAGGTGTAAAGTTTAATAGTAATACAGATAAATTTGAATTAAGCTATCAAGCAAATGATGCAACAGGGAATTACTTTATTGCTGGATCTGGATGGCAGGAACAGGGTAAAATTTGGCTATATAGTTATAAAGGTGGAAATACTTTCTCAGTTTATATTACAGATACATCAGGTTCACAAAGAGCATTCAATGGATTCGCTGGACCAGATACATTAAAACATCTAGTAACATATGATGCAAAAAAACTATATATTGATGGTACATTAACAGCAGATAATAGTTCATATACATTTGGTGAAACCCCTTTTAATTTCTCATTATTTAATTCAATTAATTCAACAGGATATTATGCAAAAACAAAAATATATTCATTTAAAATGTGGAAATCAGGAATATTGACAAGAAATATGATTCCTGTTGTTAGAAATAGTGATAACAAACCAGGTTTATATGATGAAGTAAACGATGTATTCTACACTAATAGTGGAACAGGTGAATTTACAAAAGGAAATCCAGTAAATTAGGATTTCTTTTTTTTTACTCGAAAACATATAATTAGTGGTGATATTATGATAAAAAATAAATTAGATTATAAATTAGTGAATTTTTTATTAATATTACTCATAATATTAACAATATATCAAACAAGAATACTATGGATAAATATATTAAATATAATGTCTAATATAATAAAGCCATTATTAATATCAATAATGATAAGCTATGTTTTAAAT
>JAGKUT010000086.1 GCA_021152765.1 Actinomycetes bacterium | reverse complement strand
TTATAATGGTTTCTTTTTAATATCCGCGTTTTTTCTTGGATATTTTTTATTTGTCTTTTTTTCTTTTTTTATTAGTAATAATGTTCTGTTACTTTGTTCTATTGGCAATAAGAACTCTTCTACTTTTTCAACTTTAGCATTTAATTCTTTTAATGCATGTTCGCTATTAATTATTTCCTGGGAAATAATTCCTTTGTAGGCTATAAAATACTTGTTTTCTTTTAAAAGTGGAATATTATATTCTAATAAAATGTTTAAAGGCGCTACTGCACGAGATGTAACTATATCATATTTTTCTCTATTAGTTTGTGCGAATTCCTCTGCTCTTGCATGAATTGCTTCTATATCTTTTAAATTTAATTCTCTTATTACTGTTTTTAAAAATTCAATTCTTTTATTCAATGAGTCTACTAGTGTTACTTTTAAATTGGGAAATAATATTTTTATTACTAATCCTGGGAATCCAGCACCTGTTCCAACATCACATAGTGTTTCTTCTTTTGTTGGATCTATTACTTTTGTTAAAGTCAATGAGTCATAGAAATGTTTTAAATATACTTGTTCTTTTTCGGTAATTCCTGTTAAATTCATTACTTTATTATATTCAACTAATAATTCATAGTATTTATTTAATTGTTCTAGTTGTATATCTTTTATTTCTATATTTATTTTTTTTAATTCGCTAATGAAATTATTTAAATTCATGGTTGTACTCCTTTTTTAAATATACCATTATTATTGATATATCTGCTGGATTTACTCCACTAATTCTAATTGCTTGTCCAATTGAAGTAGGTCTAACTTCTTTTAATTTTTGTTTTGCTTCACTAGCTAGATTATGTATTTTATCGTAGTCTATATCTTCTGGTATTTTTTTATTTTCTAGATTTAACATTTTTTCTGCTTCTTTTTCTGCTTTTTTAATATAACCTTCATATTTAATACTTATTTCTACTTGTTCTTTTACTAATTCATTATATGGAATTTCTATGAAATGATTTAATGTTTCCATTGAAACTTCTGGTCTTCTTAATAAATCATATAGTGTTAATCCATCTTTTATTTGTGCTGAATTAATACTTTTTAAGAATTCATTTGTTTCTTTTGTTGGAGTAATTTTATTTGTTTTTAATAAGTTCTTTAATTCTTCTATTTCTTGTTTTTTTGTTTGTAATTTTTTATATTTTTCTTCATTTATTAATCCTATTTGATGTCCATATTCTGATAATCTTAAGTCTGCATTATCATGTCTTAATAATAATCTATATTCTGCGCGTGATGTTAGTAATCTATATGGATCTCTTACTCCTTTTGTTACTAAGTCATCAATTAATACTCCAATATATGCTTCATTTCTTTTTAGTATTAATGGTTCTCTATTTTCTAGTTTAAGTGCTGCATTAATTCCTGCGATTAATCCTTGACAAGCTGCTTCTTCATATCCACTTGTACCATTTATTTGACCCGCTGTATATAAGTTTTCTATTATTTTTGTTTCTAATGTTTGTTTTAAGTCTTTCGCATCTATTGCATCATATTCTATTGCGTATGCATATTTTAATATTTTTGCGTTTTCTAATCCTGGTAAGCTATGTACCATTTGTTCTTGTATATCATGTGGCATACTTGTTGAGAATCCTTGCAAATATATATCATCATAGTATAAGCTTTCAGGTTCTAGGAATAATTGATGTCTTTCTTTATCACTAAATCTTACTATTTTATCTTCTATTGATGGACAATATCTTGGTCCAACTCCTTTTATGTCATTTAATCCACCATACATACTTGATTTTGTTAAATTATCTCTTATTATTTGATGTGTCTTAGGTGTTGTATATATTAAATGGCAAGGAACTTGATCTTCTATTTTGTACATTGGTTCATTGTAATAGCTGAAAGTATGGAATACATTATCTCCTGTTTCTACTTGTGTTTTTGAGAAATCTATTGAATTTTTATCTATTCTTTGAGGAGTTCCTGTTTTTAATCTTATTACTTTAAATCCCAATCTAGCAAGAGCATCACTTAAGTGTTGACTTGGTCTTTCTCCGTGTGGTCCTTCTCTATGTCTTGTACTTCCTATCAATATGTCTGCTTTTAAGTATGTTCCTGTTGTTAATATTACTGATTTACATTTAATCTTTTCATTATTTTCTAATATTACTCCAGTAATTCTACCATCTTCTGTTATTAAATCTTCAACTAATGATTCTTTTATATCTAGATTTTCTTGATTATTAAGTGTTTCTTGCATATTTCTTGGATAGGTAATTTTATCTGCTTGGGCTCTAAGGGCTCTAACTGCAGGTCCTTTTGATGAGTTTAACATTTTTATTTGTATGTGACTCTTATCTGCATTATTTCCCATTTCTCCACCTAAGGCATCTATTTCTCTTACTACTATTCCTTTTGCACTTCCACCTATTGATGGGTTACATGGCATGTCTGCTATATTTTTTATATTTCCTGTTACTAGTAATGTTTTATGTCCTAGTCTTGATGTAGCTAGTGCTGCTTCACATCCAGCATGTCCTCCTCCAACAACTATTACTTCATATTCCATACACTCACTCCTTTTTAGCAAATATATTATACACTTAATTTTTTGATTGTACAAGAAAAAGAATCTTTCGATTCTTACTTTCCTAGACAGAATTGACTGAATAATTGATTTATTAGTTCTTCTTGATATGTTTCTCCTGTTATTTCTCCTAATAATTCCCATATTCTTTTTAAGTCTATCTCTATCATATCTATTGGTTCTTTATTAGTTATACCTCTATTTACTTCTTTTATAACTTCTTCTGCTTGTTTTAGAAGTGATAGTCCTCTTGCATTTGTTAGGTATGTTGCGTCTTTTGATTCTATTTCTTCTAAATTATACATTTCTGTTATTTTATTTTTTAATTCTTCTATTCCTTTATTATTAAGTGCGCTTATTTTTACTATATTATTATCTTTTATTTCTTCTAATTTTGTTTCAAGGTCTATTTTATTTATTATTATGATATGTTTTTTATCTTTAATATTATCTAATATTTCTTTATCATATTCAGTTAATTCTTCATTGTTATTTAATACTAATAGAATTAAGTCCGCTTTATTAATTGTTTCTAAACTTTTATTTACTCCTATACTTTCAACGATATCATCTGTTTTTCTAATTCCTGCTGTATCTATTAAATCTAGTTTTACTCCATTTATTATTATTGTTCCTTCTACTATATCTCTTGTTGTTCCCGCGATATCTGTTACTATTGCTTTTTCTTCTTGTAACAAATTATTTAAAAGACTACTTTTTCCTACGTTTGGTCTACCTACTATTGCAGTTTTTATTCCTTCTTTTATTATTTTTCCATTTTCACTTTCTTTAATAATTCTTTTTATTTCTTCTTCTACTAGACTCACATTTTCTTTTAAATCAGTATATGTTACTTCTTCTATGTCTTCATATTCGGGATAATCTATTTTTACTTCTATCTGGGCTAATACTTCTAATATTTTTTGTCTTAGGTCTTTTATTAGATTTGAAACTTTACCTTCTATTTGATTTAGTGCTAATTTCTTTTCTGATTCACTTTTTGAGTTAATTAAATCCATTACTCCTTCTGCTTCTATTAAGTCTATTCTTCCATTTAAGAACGCTCTTTTTGTAAATTCACCAGGTTCAGCTAGTCTACATCCTATTGTTAATAATATTTCTAATATTTTTTTTGTTACCACTATACTTCCATGACAATTAATTTCTACTACGTCTTCTGTTGTAAATGTTTTTGGAGATTTCATTATTGATACAAGTACTTCATCTTCTATTTTTCCTTTATATTCTATATGTCCATAATGAATTGTGTGTGATGGAACTTTTGTTAAATCTTTTTCTTTAAATATTTGATTTACTAAATCGATTGATCTATCTCCACTTACTCTTATTATTGATATGGCTCCTGCGCCGGTAGTTGTTGATATTGCGACTATTGTATCATTCATATTATCCCTCTTTCTTTTCTTTATTCTAGTTTATTTTTCATTTATAGTCAAGAAAAAAAGAAGATTAGTCTTCTTCATATTTTATAATTGTATATCTATTTGGTTCTTCTCCTACGGATTCTGTTTTAATATTATTAAATTTTGAAGCTAAATTATGTACTATTCTTCTTTTATATGAATTCATTGGATCTAATTTTGTTTCCATATGAGTTTTTTCTACTTCTTTTAATATTTTCTTTATTTCTCTTTCGAAGTTTTCTTCTTTTTTCTTTTTATAATTAGATGCATCTACATTTACTTTTATGTCTATTCCTATTTGATTTCTTATTGAATTTCTTAATAAAGCTTGTATTGCTTCAATATTTTTTCCATCTTTTCCTATAAGTATTGGATTATTATTTGATACAAGTACTACTTTTATAATACCTTCATTTTCATTTACTTCTGATTTTATTTCTATATTAAAGCTTTTATCTAATTCTTTAATATATTCTTTTAT
>JAGKUT010000085.1 GCA_021152765.1 Actinomycetes bacterium | reverse complement strand
GAGCAGTTGCTTGAGGTCGTTATTGCTGATAGTGACCATGAAAAATATAGAGTGATTATTAGTTATGGATACCTGGGTTCGTAACTACCTTAATTGTCTTTTAATTTCACAATCTTCTTCACTTATATGCATGCAATCTTTGTATTCGCATTTATCTCTATATTCATTGAATTCTATGAAGTTATCTCTTATATCTTCATTTGTCATTCCAATAAAGCTTAGGCTTGAAAATCCTGGAGTATCTGCAACTAGTCCATCATACATTTCAATTAATTCAACATGTCTAGTTGTGTGTTTTCCTCTTCCTAGCGCAAGGGAGATTTCGTTTGTTTTTAATTTTAATTCTGGGTTTATCTTATTTAGAAGTGTTGATTTCCCAGCTCCACTTTGTCCTGTAAATACTGTTATTTTTTCTTTAAATGCTTTTTTAATTTTTTCTATTTCTGTGTTTTTGAATACTTGATATCCTACTCTTTTATAGTATTCTATTACTTTATTTATTTCTTTTATTTCTTCTTCATTTAATAAATCTAGTTTCGTGAAACAAATTATTGGTTTTATGTTATTGTATTCTATTATACAAAGTAGTTTATCTAGTAAATTTGATGAGAAGTCTGGTTCTTTTGCACTTGTTATTATGAATGCTTGATCAATATTTGCAACAGGTGGTCTTATAAGTTCAGTTTTTCTTGGTAGCAGTTCTATTATGTAATTTTTTTGTTCATCAAATATGCAATTATCACCCACAAGAGGAATAGTTTTTTCTTTTCTAAACTTTCCTCTTGCTTTACAGGTGTATAGTTTATCTTCTGTTTTTACTACATAATCGTTACTTATATTTTTAATTATTATTCCCTGCATATTAATTGTTTGGCTTATTTTCCTCTGTTTTTTCTCCATTATCAGTAGTTTTTTCTTTATCATCCGTTGGTAGAACTGTCTCAATTGGTTCTTTTTTCTTTTCTTTTGCGATTGTTACTACTAATGGGTAACCTTTTTTAACTTGTGTTCCTGCTACTCTATCTTGTTTTATAACTGTTCCTGCTTCATATGTGTCAGTTTCTTCTTCTACAAATTGTACTGATATTTCATATTCTTTACAGAATTTTTCTATTGCGTCTTTTGTCCATTTTTCTTCAACAAAGTTAGGGTATTTAACGATTAGATTTGGAGTTATTAATGTTATTGTATCTCCTTCTATTAATTTTGTTCCTGCTATTGGTCTTTGTTCTAGTATTTGATATTCTTTTACGGAATCTTTTTCATCTTTTTCAACGTCTTTTTTTTCTTCTACTACTTTTATACCAAATGCTTCTAGTTTTCCTTTTACTTCGTGGTAGTTTTGTCCAACGTAATTTTCTATTTCAATTCCTTTTTCTCCTGATGAAATTATAAGTGTTATTACTGTTCCTTTTTTTCTATTTACTCCTTGTGGAGGATCTGTCATTATAACATATCCTTCTTCTATATCCTTGCTTGTTCTTTCTTCTCTTTGTTCGTTTACTTCAAATCCTGCTTCTTTTAATTTGCTTTCTGCTGCAGCAATTGTAAGTTTTGATACATCTGGAACTGTAATTTCTTTAACTTTTGTTGTTTTTGGAAGTGCGATTATCGCAATGATTGCTCCTATTATTAAGACTGCTGTTACTATTCCAATTATAATGAATGCTTTATTTGATTTTTTATTGTCTTCATTATCTTCTATTTCATCTAATTCTGATTTTTCTTTTGTTTCTTTTATTTCTTTTATATTCTTTACTTCTTTTGTATCTTCTATGTCTTCTGTCTCTGAATATTGATATACGTATCTTTTTTCATTCATTCTCTCTTCATCTAGACAAGTTTCTATATCATTGTACATTTCTACTACGTTATTGTATCTATTCTTTGGATTCTTAGCACATGCTTTTAATATTATATTTTCAACTGATTGTGGAATTAAACTATTTATATTACATACACTTGGAATTTGATTTTTCATTTGTTTGATTGCAATTTCTACAGCGTTATCTCCTTTAAATGGTAATTGTCCTGTTAATAGTTCAAACATTACTATTCCTAGTGAATATATATCACTTTTTAGGGTTGCTCCTTTACCGTTTGCTTGTTCTGGAGGTAGATAGTGTACTGAGCCCATAACTGAATTTGTTTGTGTTAATTCATTACTATTTAGTGCCATAGCAATACCAAAGTCTGTAATTTTTACTATTCCGTCTTCTTTTATTAGAACGTTTTGTGGTTTGATATCTCTATGTATTATGTTTGAGTCATGCGCACAGGCAATGGCACTTGTTAATTGTGTCATTATATCTATTACCTCTGGAAGTGTTAATCCTCCACGTTTTTTTATAAGACTTTTTAGTGTTTTTCCTTCTACATATTCCATTACTATATAGTATTTTCCATCGTCTTCTCCTACATCATACATCTCAACTATATTTGGATGGCTAAGTGATGAGGCCGCAATTGCTTCTCTTTGAAATCTTCTTACAAATTTTTCATCATCAGCTAAGTCTCCTCTTAGAATTTTTACTGCAACGTCTCTATCTAGTATTAGGTCATGTGCTAGATAAACGTTTGCCATTCCACCTTCTCCGATTGTTCTAATTATTTGATATCTGTCATTAATTTTTTGTCCCCTAATTATCACTATTTTCACCATCTTTCTTTAAGAATGCAACTGAGATATTGTCTGTTCCACCTCTATTGTTTGCTTTTATTATTAATTTATTTGCTTTTTCGTCTGCTGTTATTTCCTCATTCAATACTTTAGAGATTTGGTCATCTTCTAACATATTAGTTAGGCCATCACTACATAGGAATATTCCTTCTACATCTGTTTCTACATCGAATATATCCATTTCTACATTTGTTGTTGCTCCTAGTGCTTTCATTAAAACATTTTTTCTTGGATGGTCTTTTGCTTCTTCTTCTGTTATTTCTCCCGATTTAAGAAGTAAATTTACTAATGTATGATCATTTGTAATTTTATGTACCTGTTTATCTTTATATACATATCCTGATGAGTCTCCAATATTACCAAATAGTAGATAGTCTTTAGTTAAAAGTGCCATTACTATTGTTGTTCCCATTCCAGATGATTCAGGATTTTCTTCTGTATATTTATATATTAGTACATTCGCTTCACTTACTACATTTTTTATCCATAGTATAGCGTCTTCTTTTTTTCCTAATTTTCCTAAGTCTCTAAAACTTTTCCCAATATGAGATATGGCAATACTTGAAGCAATTTCTCCTCCTCTATGTCCTCCCATACCATCTGCTACCGCAAGTAGATATTCGTTATTATGGTTTTTTACTATTATTACACTATCTTCATTATGTTCTCTTACTTTTCCAGGATCTGTTAAATAGGCGTATTCCATTATTTTTCCTCCTCATAATTTGATCTTAATTGACCACATGCTGCACTTACTTTTTTACCGAATTCTTTTCTTATTGTTACATTTATATTATTCTTTTTTAGTGTATCATAGAATTTTAATATTTGTTCTTTTTCACTTTTTTTATATTCTATATGACTTGTTTCATTATATGGGATTAAATTGACATAACAATTTATTCCTTTTAATAGTCTAGATAATTCTATTGCATTTTCAACTTTATCATTTATATCTTTTAACATTATATATTCAAATGTTACTCTTCTATTTGTTTTATTTAAATAGTTTTTTACAGATTCTATTAATTTTTCTATAGGGTATGCTTTATTTATTGGCATAATTTTATTTCTTATTTCATTATTTGGTGCATGTAAACTAATTGCTAGATTAACTTGTTTTGGATTAGCAGCAAATTCATTTATTTTAGGAACAAGTCCTGATGTTGATACTGTTATATGTCGTGCTCCTAAATCAATTCCTTTTGGTTCATTAATTATATCTATAAAATTCATTACATTATCATAGTTATCAAAAGGTTCTCCTATTCCCATAAGCACTACATGTGATATTCTTATATTTAAATCTTCTTCAACTTCTAGTATTTGTAAAACCATTTCATAGGAACTCAAATTTCTTACTTTTTTTAATCTTCCACTTTCACAGAATGCGCATGACATATTACATCCTACTTGAGTTGAAACGCATAATGAATTTCCATAATCATGTTTCATTAATACTGCTTCTATTTTATTCTTATCTTCTAGTTCAAATAAATATTTACATACATCTGTATCTATTTGTTTTTTTAGTATTTTTAATGGTTCTATTTTGAAGTCTTGTTTTAATTTTTCAATAACTTCTTTTTTTATATTTGTCATTTCATCGAATGATTTTACTCTTTTTTTATATAACCACTCATATACTTGTATAGCTTTAAATTCTTTTTCGTTAATATTTTTGAAGTATTCTTTTAATTCTTCTAATCTGTAATTATATATATTTTCCATATCTACACCCTATTAATAATTATATCAAAAAGTATTTGTTCTATCAATTATCTTTTAAAAATAAAGAAAAAAACTATACATTTTCTGTATAGTTTATGATAGTTTTTCTTCTTTATCAGTTAATTTAATTTTACAGTCACATAGAAAGCAATATTCTGAATTCTCACTTACTGTAGCTCCACAATTTATAC
>JAGKUT010000084.1 GCA_021152765.1 Actinomycetes bacterium | reverse complement strand
ACTGTACTTCATAGTCGTTTTCCCTTTCCGGTTTTATTATTTTTATTCTACCAGATTTTTGGGTGTTTGTCGACTGCTCTTTCAGTATAACACTTCAAAGAGTTTTATTGATTACTGCATAAAAAAGAACAACGTAAAAAAAGATACAGTATATTTTCTTTTCGTTTCTGATGACGCTGATGAGAAAATATCTAATCTCCCTGACGATGCAGAAATAATTACAGTTAGCAACGAAAACATGATCAACACGATTTACGACCCGCACTATTCGATATCATATTTATTCGGTATAACCAAGTATCCTTCATGTGTCAAGTGTGATACAACAACGCTTGAATATGAGGTACTTGAGTAAATACCCTGTATTGCATACAAACCTTATAATAAGGAGGAAATACGTATGAAAAAGAAAATAGTATCACTTGCTTTATCGTTATCAACAATCTTTACTATTGCAGCTGGAAACACCATGAATGCAAGCGCTTCATGCTCAGGTTGGACCAGAGAACCCGGTTGGTATATATCATGCGATTGGTCTGACAGATGTGGAATAGCTTGGGCATTCCCCGGAACTTGTTATGAAGTAGGAACTAAGATTCGCTACTGTAACGAAAACGGAAGACAGGTCAAGAAAACATCAAAATTCTATGAAAGAAACGGTTGCTGCGCATAATAGCACAATAACTAAGTAACAACTAAAGGTTTGTATGCATATAGGTCTTTAAGACAGGAGGAATTATGAAAACTAAGATAAAATGGGCTTGTATTATTGCTACGATTTCTATGCTTTCCTTAACATCTTGCGGGAAAACATTATCACAAGAAAAGCAAACTATCAATGAAATGAACCCAACAGATGACATAACTTACTCGAAAAATGATTTGGAAATAGCCGATGTTACTCTTAAGGAGCCCGGAAAAATAGCATCTGATCTGGAGCATTTGTATATATGTGATACGGGTAATGACCGCATTGTAAGGTGCAATTTCGATGGCACAGACTCTTTGATTATTGGAGAATTGGGCAGTATGGACGGTGAATTTTCATCTCCTGAGTGTATTGCTGTAAACAAGAATAAGTTTTGTGTGTACGATAGAGAAAATCAAAGAATTCAGGTTTTTGCAAAAAATGGAGAATTTGAATCAAAGTACGAATTGAAAGAAAAGTTCTCATCACTCGCTAACATTATTGATATAGAAATGGATAATGATGATAACATTTATTTCTCAGTTGTTTCTTATGGCAATCATTTAAAAGAAGCTGGTTTATATGTCCTCACCTCTGAGAATGAGGTCAAATCTATCAAACAATTATTTGTTGGAAATCTTTACAACAAATCAGAATCTCCTACAAACGATGTATTCTATGTGTCGAGATTTGAGCTGCAAGACGAAACTGAGTGGCAAACAGGCTATTCAGAATTTGGCATAATTACAGATCTAAGCTATAGTACCAAGAATGCATTTTCCTCGTTGTTCTCGTCTATTGATATTACTGAAACAAATAACAATTATATGGTGTATGATGATGCCACACAATCAATATACAAATTTGATGAGTCAGGCAATTGCAGCACTTGTGTGTTTAGCGAAGATGTTGTAAATGATTTTGTTTACACAGGCTTTTGTTCTGATCCGAACGAGTGCTTGTACTTATCAGACAGAGCTAATAGTAAGATTTATGTTTTAAAGCCGCTTGAATAAGGAGGCATATAGATTGAACAAATTACTATACATTTGTACAGCAGCCGTAAAAAGTATAAAAAGATTCAAATTTATTAGCTTTATAAGAATTGCAAGTATATATGTTTGCCTTTTGATAGTAAGTGTTATCTTATCGTTGTATTTTGGGTCGAATCAATATATAAATGGAAGTAATTCGTTCAAAAATATTGATAGCTTGAACTTATATGTAGCAGAATCGCCTGATAAGGATATTGCTATTATTCCGACTGATTTAGACTTTGAATACTATGCAAGTCAAAAGAGAATCATCTACGATGATTTATATCTTGGTGGAATAAGCCTTTCAGTTATTAGTAATAATTATGCGATGATCTATAGAGATTTTTTGGCAGAAGGTAAAGAAACCATAAACGATAAAGAATGTATTATCGGCAAAAATATTGCAGATAAATATAAAATTGATTTAAATGATACGATTACCATCGGTGATAAGAATTTCACAGTGTCAGCTATTACAAAATTGCCCAGATTTTCACAAAAGATTTTACTTTCCGACATTGATGTAGTTGAGGTCAGTTATCCGAAGTTTTATTTTTATAAAGATAGCGTTAATATTGAGGATGCAGATAAGAACAATATATATTCTCATACAAGAATATACGATTATTTTACTAAATTCCTCAATAATTCTTCCTTGATCACAATTGTTATCTCTTGCCTAATCGTTTTATTTTATTCGCTAATGTCAATTACCAATATTTATAAGTTCTATAATGAAAAGCTTATCATAACAAACTTCGTTCAATACGCTACTGGTGCATCAAGAGCAACTATTACGTTCCAATCGTTGATTGAGAATCTAATAATATCATTTATTTCTTCTGTATTCGCTTTTATAAGTGCAAAGTGTTTATTAAATTCACTTATGAAGCTAACCTCATTTTACTTATATCTTCCTATTTATTCATTCGGTGTAATAATTATATTTGCATTTTTACTATCTGCTATTTTGGCATACATAAACATAAGAATGAACAACAAAATTAACAAAGAGGTTGATTGAATGAAATATATTACATCTGTTGCTTTGAGGAGAATAAAAAACAACTTGGCAACTAACATTCTTATTTTTATTCAAATGTTAATTGGAATAATAATGTTAACTGCCTTTTTAAACGTAAATTTCTTTATAAGGAATGAATATAAGGATTACTTAGCAAAAAACGAGAACAACAAATTTAAACTTTATGCAAATAAAATAAATGCAGAAGATCAGTATTCTCAACCGATAAGCTATGAACAAGAAGAATTATTAAAATCGAAAGTAGGAAACAAATATAGTATTAGCGTTCAGTATGACATAATAACCTTTGGCGGCAAATCACACATTGAAGCCAATGGAGAGAGTATAGTTGACCGTTATGTAGTTGAATATTCATCTGAAACGGAGGACGTTTTGGTAGAAAGTGAGTTCCTTGAAACGTTAAAAGCAATCAATCCAGAAAACACTGTAAACTACGATGATATATGTTTTTCATACACTGATGAGCGAATATTATTTGAAAGCGAAAAAGTTAATTATAAAATAACCGATTTTAACAATGCTGAATACTGTCATTCCATTATAATTCCGATAAAATATTACTATCTATACAATAAAACTAACACATTCTCTGAGTGCTATATTGAGGTCGATTTAAGCGGAAAGTCAACCGATGCTATCAATCGTATGCTCTACGACATTGAGACTCAATTATATGAATATAGCAATTCATATAATTACTCCGTATCAAATGAGTTCTTTGATTACCTTTACAAGTCATCCTTTGATTCAAATCAAGCAAAGCTCTTTTCGTTAATCTCTATTCTGCTTATAGTTATAGTATATATAGGAATGGTTAGCCTATTTATCATGCTTATTGAGAAAAGAAAGTTTGAAATAGCAGTATGCCTTGCTTTAGGAGCAAAAATCAAACAGGTATTTTTAGAACTATCTATTGAATTCCTTTTGATCTCGATTACGCCTTCTTTGATAGGATTAACTGTTGCAAATATTCTTATTGAAAGAGGTTTTAGATTTGTTAATGTTTATATTACGCAATATAGCGCAATTGCAGAAATGCTAATTCTACTAAGTATCGTTATTCTTAATTTTTCATGCCTTTCTTTTGTTTTTTATAAGATCAGAAAGGTGAAACCGCAAGAAATATTGTACAAAAACAGATGATTAGGGAGATGTTCTATGTTTATCAATATTGAAAACCTCAAGAAAGTATATCAATGTCATAATGATACCGTTAATGTTTTTGATAATCTGAACTTATCAATAAATAAAGGAAACTTCGTATCCATAACCGGAAAATCGGGCTGCGGTAAAAGTACATTATTGAGAATAATGGGGTGTCTTGAAAACTTTGATGATGGCAGCTACTTTATTGATGGAGTAAACATATCAAATTATTCCCCATCTCAATTGGCTCAGATAAGAAACAAAAAAATTGGTTTTGTATTCCAAAATTTTAATCTTATCCCCGAATACACTGTTTTTGAAAATATTGAAGTTCCGCTTGGATATGCTGGTATAAGTTACAAAGAAAGAAAAAGCAGAGTTGAATATCTGCTAAATGAAATTGAGTTGCTTGACAAAAAGGCTGTCTATCCGAATCAACTTTCGGGAGGTCAACAGCAGAGGATTGCTATAGCAAGAGCATTGGCTAATAACCCTGTTATACTTCTGGCAGATGAACCAACTGGAAACTTGGATAGCGAAAACACAAAATTAGTAATGGAACTATTTAAAAAGCTCAATAAAAGCGGTTTGACCGTAATAATGGTTACTCACGATCAGCAAGCAGCATCATATGCAGAAATAAATTACGAATTTTCACAACTAATAAAATGAAAGCAGGTTATATAATGAAAAAAATTAAAACTAATC
>JAGKUT010000083.1 GCA_021152765.1 Actinomycetes bacterium | reverse complement strand
AGATTATGGTATAGAAAATCATCATTTTATTATTTATATTGCTTCTTATAAGAAAGATATATTTTCTTTTGAGGAATCTTTTAAGAAGGTTATTTATGATAAAAATTTAAAAGGGAAAATTTTATATATTAACAGTGATAAGTTAAGTAGTTTTGAACATATTAATTTAATTTTGCACGAATTAGGTTATTCTGATAAGATTAAGTATTCATATGCACCTTTATTTATTATTGTTAATGGTGATAAGATTAGTGATGTTAAGAGTGTATTTGATTATAGTGTAACTGATATACTTGCTGTAGTGGAGGATTGTTATGATTAATGTAGTTTTATTTGAACCTGAAATTCCACAGAATACTGGGAATATAATGCGTACTTGTGCTGGTACTGGTGTTAATCTTCATTTGATTGAACCTTTAGGGTTTAAATTGGATGAGAAAAGTGTTAAAAGGTGTGGGGTAAATTATATAGATCATTGTAATTATAGTGTTTATAAGAATTTTGATGATTTTAAGAGTAAGAATGTGGGCAAGTATTATTATTTTACAAGGTATGGTAAGAAGCCTCATACTAGTTTTGATTTTAGTGATGTTAATGAGAATATATTTTTGATTTTTGGTAAGGAGAGTACGGGTATTCCCAAAGAGATTTTGAAGAATGATTTAGATTCTTGTATGAGAATTCCTATGAATAGTAATATAAGGGCTTTAAATTTATCGAATAGTGTTGCAATTGGAGTATATGAGGTTTTAAGACAACAGAATTACAGGGATTTGTTATTTACTGAACCTTTTAAGGGTGAAGATTATCTTGAGAAAGAATAATCTTTTTTTCTTGATTAAATATTTTTTTTGTGGTAATATTATCTTATAAGAATAAAGAGTGGGGAGGCGTGAGATGAATTTTTTTATTGATCACAGTGGCTTCTTTTTAGGTGTCGGTGTAATAATGTTACTCGCTTTAATTGGTTATTATGCTGATAAAAGAGATTCTGCTAAGACTAAGAAAAATAATAATGATGTTAAGCCTACTAATAATGGATATATATCTAATAAGAATGATAATTCTGGCATTACAGAGAAAAATAACAAATTTATAAATGATTTTAATTATAATTTAGTTGATGATAAATCTAATTCAGTTGTTGATAATACTGATTTAGTTGATGGTAAATCTAATTCAGTTGATAGTTTTACTCAGAATATTATTCCTAATAGTTTTGAGAGTAATTCTATGGTAGATTCTCCTATATCTCCGTCTTATGATACGAATATTTCTGATATTAGTGGTAATCATAATTTAAATAGTAATGTAAATGATGGTGTAGATGATAAGTTTGATATGAATTCATCTTCTGGTGTTGTTAGTGGGGATGTTAGCAATTTATCTAGTGATATTAGTTCTTTTACTGTATCTGATTTTGAGGATATTAGTATGAGTTTAGATGATTTAGAAAAGAAAAAATATGAAGATATTGCTAATAAGTCTTCTTCTTTTGATGATTCTGAGAATTATTATTATAGTAATTTGGATGATTCTGAAAGTACGGGTTCTAATATTATGTCTGAGGTAGATAATAAAGATGGTTCTATTGATTCTAATGAGTTAAAAAGTTTACAAGTATCTGAGGGGAATTTGAATGTTAATAATTCTGAGAATTTAGATGCTTTAAGTGATAATGTTGATTTAAATATCAATCCAGTTGAATTTGTTGATAATTTGAATATGGATATGGTTCAGGAACCTGTTGTTGAGGTTTCTGATAATTTAGAAAAAAACTTGATTAATAATTCTAATATTGATTCTATTAGTAATACAGAGACAGAAAAGTTATTTGTTTCAGAATCTGAAGATGATAATCATGGTCATTTGTTTGATAGTGAAATAAGTACTGATGATAAATCAAATAGTTTTGAAAATAATGGTGTACCTGAATTATTTAGTACTGATAGTAGTGAGGCTTCTTCTAATGATGAAGTTTCGTCTGAAAATAATTATGTAACTGATAGTTCGATTTTTGATCCATCAAATGATTCATCAGAGGATATATGGAAATTTTGAAATTAGGTTTTTCCTAATTTTTTCTTTTATATTTTAGGTATATATATGTATGTTTTAAAAATGTGGGTTTATTAAAATATTTTTTTATGGTATAATTTTATTGTTTAGGATATGGAGGTATTTTATGACAGTTGATGGTATTGTCGGATTAGTAAAAAAACTTATTGACGTAATGCTTGTATGGATGATTTTTTATTATATTTTAAAGAATTTAAGAAAAAATGTAAAAATGGTATTACTATTTAAAGGTATATTGGTGATTGTAATTTTAAAGATTGTTAGTGATATTTTTGATTTAACTACAATTGGTTATTTACTTAATTATGTAATTATGTGGGGACCTCTTGCTTTAATAATTATATTTCAACCTGAAATACGTAATGTTTTGGAGCAATTAGGTCGTAGTCAATTATTGGGTAGGCATAAAATTTTGACAGTTGATGAGCGTGAAAAATTGGTTTATGAGATTGTTCAGGCTGTTGAATATTTACGTAAGAATAGAATTGGAGCGTTAATTGTACTTGAGAGGGATAATAGTTTAAATGATTATATTAATAAATCTAAAAAAATATATGCTGATATTTCTAGTGAGCTATTGATTTCTATTTTCTTCCCTAATAATCCATTACATGATGGTGGTGTTATTATTCAAGGTGACAAGATTACAAGTGCTGGTGCTGTTTTCCCAACTAGTGATAACGTAAGAATTAGTAAAAGATTGGGTACTAGACATAGAGCTGCTTTAGGTATTTCTGAGGAAATGGATTCTATTTCACTTGTTGTATCTGAGGAAACTGGCCGTTTATCAATTGCTATTGGAGGAGAATTATTTTATAATTTAAGTCTTGATGAAGTTAAGTTGAAATTATTAGATGAGTTAAGACCAAAGAAAATGATTTTAGATGAGGAGGAATTGTCTAATGAAAATGAATCCAATTAAGAAGATTTTAAAACCTATTTTTAATTTTATTGACAAGTTAATTGTTGTTCCGATAACAAAGTTGATTTTAATTGTTTCTAGAAAGTTTGATAATAGTGGAAAAGGGTTTGAAAAGTTTTTATCTAAGTCTAATAATTTATTATTTATATCTTTGGCTTTAGCGGTTATTACTTTTATTTTTATTGATCAGAAGATAATTTATTATTCTGAAAGTAGTGCTGAAGTTTTATCAAATCAACCTGTTAAGGCTATTTATAACGAGGAGGCTTATGTTATTGAGGGCTTACCTGAATCTGTTGATATTACTTTAATAGGTAATAAGGCGAATTTATATATTGCTAAGCAATCAAGAACGAATGATGTGACTGTTGATTTGACTGAATTAAAAGCTGGAACTCATAAGGTAGAGTTTAAATATAATCAAGGTATTTCTTCTGTTGATTATAAGGTTAATCCATCTTTTGCTACTGTTATTATTTATAATAAAGTTTCTTTAGCTACTACTATGAATATTGATGTATTAAATAAAGATAAATTGAATTCTAAGTTTATAATTGACAGTATTGGTGTTGATGATGATTCTGTAGTTGTTAAGGGTGCAGAAAAGCAAATTAAAAAGGTTGCTTCTGTAAAGGCTTTGGTTGATGTTAATAATTTGTCTAGTCAAGAGTTAGGTAAGAATATACTTAAGGATGTTCCGTTAAAGGCTTATGATGAGGATGGTAATGTTATTGATGTTGAATTAGTTCCTTCAAAGGTTGATGTTAATGTTACAATTTCTTCTCCTTCTAAAGAACTTCCAATTAAGATTATTCCAGTTGGAAATGTTGCTTTTGGTAAGGCAATAAGTAATATTAAGATGAGCGAGTCTAAGGTAACTGTTTATGGTTTATCTGATAGTTTGGATCAGTTAAATTACATTCCTGTTGAGGTTGATGTAAATAATTTATCTGAGAATACTCAATATAAGTTAGAAATTCCTAAACCTGTTGGTATTAAGTCAATGAATGTAAATAATATTACTGTTGATATTAGTCTTGATAGTGTTTCTGATAGAGATGTTAGTAATGTTGCAATTGAGACTAAGAACTTGGCTAGTGATTTAAAGGCAAGTGCTGTAAGTTCTTCTGATAGTGCTGTTGATGTAAATATCAAGGGTGTATCAAGTGTTATTAATTCTATTACAGCTGATAATATTTCTGCTTATGTTGATTTATCTGGTTATGGTGAAGGTGAGCATGAAGTAGATGTAAATGTTGAAGGTAGCGATGTAAGAGTTCAGTATGTTGCTAAAACTAAGAAGGTTAAGATAAGAATTAGTAAAAAATAGTTAAGAAAAATCTACACATTTTATTTGTGTAGATTTTTATTTTGTTTCAATATGACTTAGTAGTATACCTATATTTACAATTCCGCATATTCCAACTAGTGTGTATATTACTCTTGACAATAATGATCCAACGCCAAAAATAGTATCTACTAAGTTGAAGTCAAGTAGTCGTATATAAAGTATGTTTTATTTTTATTTATTTGTTTAGTATTATTTACTGGTTGTGGACGTGATGAATCAGATGTTATAAAAGGGTTATCTAAAAAAATTGATTCTTTAAACTCTTATCATTTATCAGGTGTTTTAGAAATTATTAATAATGAGAATACATATTTTTATGATGTTGATGTATCCTATTTAAAGGATAATAATTTTAGGGTTAGTTTAAAAAATCAAACTAATAATCATGAGCAAATAATTCTTCGTAATTCTGATGGTGTTTTTGTTCTTACTCCTAGTTTGAATAAGAGTTTTAAATTTCAAAGTGAGTGGCCTTATAATAATTCTCAAAGTTATTTATTACATAATATTATAAATGATGTTAAGAATGATTCTGATATAGTTTTTGAGACTAATGAGGATGGATATATTATAACTGTTAAAACTAATTATTCTAATAATAAGGATTTAGTTAAGCAAAAGATTTATATTGATAAGGATAATAACATTAAACTTGTTGAAGTTCTTGATGATAGTGATAATATTAAAATGAAAATGACTATTAATAGTATTGACTATAATTATGATTATAATGAGGATTATTTTAAATTAGATAATAATATGTCTGTTTTTTCTGAATCTTCTGATTTTAAAAATGCAATTGATAGCGTTTTATATCCTATGTATATTCCTCAGAATACTTATTTATCTGGCCAAGATAAGGTATCTTTGGATAATGGTGAACGTATTATTATGACTTTTACTGGTGATTATCCTTTTATGCTTATTCAAGAGACTATTGATTATAATGATGATAACATGTTATCAGTTAGTGGTAATCCATATCAATTAGTTGATACTGTAGGTGTTTTAGATGAGACTTCTATTACATGGATTAATGATGGTATTTCATATTATTTAGTATCTAATTCTCTTGATCAAAATCAATTAGTAGAGATTGCGAATTCAATGGCTACAGCTGCTATTGTTAAATAGTTAAAAAAATAGATTCAAATTTATATCTATTTTTTTTTTTTTATGTTATAATTACTTTGGTGATAAAATGAAAAAGGCAAAAGTTAATAGTCCAAAAAAGACAAATTCAATGATTTCTACCGATAATGAAATGTCAAAGTTAATAATATTGATATTAGTTGTTGCTTTGGTATTTGCACTTTTCTATGTTATTACTTTATTTGTGACTAAAAAGGATAGTAGTTCTAATTCTACTGACGAAGGGGAAAATAATACTGAAATTAGTATTCAATATGAGAAGATTCTTGCAAGCAATATTCTATCGCAAAAGAATAATGAATACTATATCTTAGCTTATTTTAGTGATGATAATTATTTAGATTTATATAAAAGTTATTTAAGTTATTATAAGACAAGTATTGAAGGAGCTGTTCCATATTATCTTGTTGATATGAATGATGTTTTTAATAAGTCTTTCATTGCTGATGAGTCTAATTTAAGTGTTTCTAATATAAAAGATATAAAATTTAGTCAAACTGCTTTATTAAGAATAAGGGATAATAAGATTATTTCAACTTATGAAGGTAATGAGCAAATAACTGGCAAGTTAGGTAGAATGACAAAATAATTACTATGTAATTATTTTTTTCTGATTTTATGTTGAATGAAAAGGGGAATTTTATGACTGATAATGTAACAAATGAATTAAATGGTAAGCAATTTAAATTATCTGAAGTTATTATTTTAATAGTTGTGACTTTGATAATAGGTATGATTTTAGGTTTATCTATTTTTAAGGTCCTTAGTACTGGTGATGGTGTTATATATAATTCATCAGATGATGAGTATTTATCAAAGTTTATTGAGAATTATAATTATATTGTAGATAATTATTATGGTGATTTGGATAAAAATAAGCTAATTGATAGTGCAATTTCTGGTATGTTAGATTCAATTGATGATCCATATACCACATATATAGATGAGAGTAGTTCTAATAGTTTTAATACTACACTTGAGGGTAGTTTTCAAGGTATTGGTGTTGAAGTTGTTAATGATTCTGATAATAATATAGTTGTGTATAGAGTGTTGGATGATTCGCCTGCATCTCGTGCTGGTATTCGAAGCATGGATATTTTAAAGTCTATTAATGGAGAATCTTTAGTTGGTGTAAGTACTTCTGATTTTGTTTCTAAGGTTAGAAACAGTGATTTATCATCTTTTGATTTGATTTTGTTAAGAGATAATGAAGAAGTTAGTGTTAAGGTTGACAGGGAGTTAGTGACTATTAAATCTGTTGAAAGTGAGATAATTGAACGTGAGAGCAAGAAGATAGGCTATATTTATATGTCTATATTTGCCAATAATTCTTATTCTCAATTTAAGAATGAACTTAATTCTTTGGAAAAATCAGGTATTGATTCATTAATAATTGATGTTCGTAGTAATACTGGTGGTCATTTGACTGCTGTTGAAAATATTTTAAGTTTATTTTTAGATTCTAGTCATGTTATTTATCAGACAGAGGATAAGAATGGTGTTGTTAAGGCTTATTCCCATGGTAGTGTTACTAAGGGATATCCAATTGTTGTTTTAACTAATGAGGCTAGTGCGTCTGCTTCTGAAATATTGGCTGCTGCTATGAGTGAAGAGTATGGTGCTAAAATTGTTGGTAAGCATACATATGGTAAAGGAACTGTTCAAGAGTTGAAGACTTTACCTGATGGCGAACAATATAAGTTCACTACAAAGAAGTGGTTGACGCCTAATGGTACTTGGATAAATGGTGTTGGTGTATCTACTGATATAGATGTTGAGTTTAATAAGGATTATTATGACAATCCTACTCATGATAATGATAGGCAATTACAGGCTGCTATAGAAGCTTTATTATAATTAATAAGGCTTTTTTTTTATTATCTCTTTTTTTTTATTTTAAAAAAGATTATAATGTATCAAGAGGCGATTTAATGAATAAGATATGTATAGGAGATAGACTTCAAATTCAATGTTATAAACATAATGGAAAAATTCACAGGGCATGGGATGAGGCAGTTGTTTTAGATTTTAAAAAAGATTATATAGTTTTTGGTAATAATAAAACTCAGGTTACTGAGGCTGAAGGCAATGTTTGGAAAACTAAGGAGCCTGCTATAATGTATTTTTTTAAGGATAAATGGTTTAATGTTATAGCTCAATTAAAAAAAGATGGTATATATTATTATTGTAATATAGCATCACCTTTTATAATTGAAGATGATACTATTAAGTATATTGATTATGATTTGGATTTAAGAATCTTTCCAGGTGGCGATTATAAAGTTTTGGATAAAGGGGAGTATAAATATCATAAAAGAATAATGAATTATTCTAATGAGTTAGATATTGTTATTAATAATGCGATGAAAGATTTGATTGATCTTTATAAGGATGATTATATTGTATTTAATAAGGATATGAATCGATATTATTATGATCAATATTTGTGTGTAAAAAATGATTAATTTTTTATAATTTTATCTTTATATAGCACTAATATTAAAAAATATTAAAAATTTTTAAAAAAAATTAAAAAATCACTTGACTTAATATTTTTAAAATGTTAAACTATTGGTGCTTTTGAAGAAAAAAGCAGAAATGATCTTTGAAAACTGAGCAAAATGTCAATTCAATAGTTAGGACAAAACAATTCAAACTAAAAAATATAATTTATTTTTTTGGAG
>JAGKUT010000082.1 GCA_021152765.1 Actinomycetes bacterium | reverse complement strand
GAAATAGGATTAAATACTTTATTAAAAAGAATTGATAAAGCAGTAGAAGAACATGGAACTAATAAAGTTGTAGATTTGATTGAGGAATGTATTGCTAATAACTATCAAGGAATAATTTTTGAAAAATTAAAAAAAGAACAAGCATATCCAAATTCATCATCTAATCAACAATGGGAAGAAACTAAAAGAGAATTCATGAAGAATGACTAAACAAGAAGTTGTAACATTTCTTGAGAGAATAAAAGCAAATTATCAATCATTTTTACAAACTCCATATGTGTTAGAAGAATGGTATAACAGATTAAAGGATTATGATAAAGAAGATGTATATAAAAAATTTGAAGAACACTTAAATGGTGAATTAAATTCACAGATACCTAAGGCACATTTTATAACAAGATATTTAACAAAATTATCTGACAAAGGAAAAGAAAACAATTACAGAGTAATATGTGGCAATTGTAAAAAAGTATTACTATTGTCAGAATATCAAAAACATATGGAACGACATAACTCAATAGAATACATGAAAATCCATAGTTATATGTTCAAGACATTTGACGAAGAAAAAATGTTGAAAATACCTGATGATGCGTTTACAACATTTTATGATCAATGGATTGAAAAGTTATATGATCATTTAACAAAGAAAGAAGAAAAATCACAATCAGAAATAGAAGAAATACAAAGAATAGAAAATTATGTTATGAGTAAAGCAGGAATGGAAATATCAATCAATTAGAAAGGGGAAATATTATGATTGAAGAATTAGTATATGCATATCTTTGTTCACATAATCGCGGTAAAGATAACTTGATAAAAAATCAAGATTTAAGAAATATGTTTGAAATTAGAAGTGACAAATCTATGAGACAAGTTATTCAAAATATACGAGAGAGTATGCAGTTTACAGAAGTAGTAGGAAGTGTATCAGGAACTCATGGAGGATTCTATATTTGTGAAACAGAAGAGGAAATGAAAGAAACAGTAAATAACATAAAGCATAGAGCTAATCAGATGTTAAGAATGACACATGTATTAGAATACAAAATTAGTAAGTGTAAAGAGGTGGAATAATGAAATATACATTTGGAGATATAGTCGTAGTAAATGGAGAAGATATTGGAGTTATAGTTAAATGCTGGATTTCAAGTAATCACACCTACAATTATGATGTTTATGTAAGAAATTATAATGACATAGAAAACTATAAAGAGGAAGAAATTCAAAGATATATGGTAAGACACAAATACTTGTCAGAAAAAGAAAAAATATATCAATATAATGCAATACACGGCTTATAAAAAGGTATCAAAAATCTTAAAAAGTATCTGAATAAAAAAATAAGCAATTAAACCTTATGATTATTAATCAAAAAGACAATTTAATAAGTGCAATATAATGTTGGGGTTATCTTGCAGAGATTATAGAGAATAAAAAGGGTAAGGAGGCTAATATGATTAAAGAAGAAATAAAAGAAAAATCAAACGATTTTATAAATGATGAAAGATTGGACGAAAAGTCTAAAAGAACTATTGTCGATTATAGAAACGATGTAAAAAAACTAATAGACTTCTTACCAGAAGAATTCACTCTTAACAAACAACTTATGTTAGATTTTAAAGATTATTTGGATAGTAAAGGCTATTCAGTAAGTTCAAAAAATAAGTATGTTGTTGTTATTAATAAATTCATGAGATATCTAGGACATGATGAATGTATTTTAAAAAAATACAAGAAACAGGAAAAATCCTCAATTGATGATCCAATATGGGAGCAAGAACATAAAAGAATGCTTAGATGGGCAAAGTCAATGGGAATGATGGATATGTATCTGATAATGAAAATATTTGCTCATTGTGGAGCTAGAGTAGACGAATTAAAGTTCTATACAGTAGAAAGTTTAGAAAGTAATTACATTAAAAGAGTGTACAACAAAGGAAAAGAAAGAACATTAATTCTAACAAATGAATTGAAAAGAGAATTAAAAGCCTATTGTAAAGAAAATAAAATCAAGTCCGGTTATATATTCAAAAGTCCGGTTAAGGACGGACAAATGCTTAATAATTCAACTATATGGAGAAGATTGAAGAAGATAGCTAAAAAAGCAAAAATCAATCCAAACAAAATACATCCTCACGCATGGAGACATTTATTTGCAAAAAAATGTAAAGAAAATGGCATTGATTTAGACGAATTAAGAGATATTTTAGGACACAACGACATTAATACAACAGCAATATACACAATGACATCAAATAGAGAAAAAAGAGAAAAATTAGAAAGGATAAGGTATTAAATATGAAAATAACAGGAATAACAGTTTATGAATTACTAGGATTAATAAAAAATGGTCAAGCACCAAAGAAAATAATATTTGACAGAGACGAGTATTTGTATGATCAAGAACTAGAAGATTATCGTAATGTAAAAGTCAATTTCAGATGTTATTTGATTGGAGCTAAATACCATGAAACTGGTTGGCTAAATAAAGAAGTAGCAATAATATTAGAACCGAAATCTATTAATGATATTAGCCCTTCGCAAGTTTTAACAAAAATAGAAAATAATTTTACAGGTTATAAGATGTATGCAGATGGTAAAGAAGTTATGTCGATAGAAACCGGAACACAAGAAAATAAAATACCTGAAAAAATACAAAAAGATGATTTTGAAGGCATAAACGAAGAAGAACCAAAATTATGGATAGTAATTCGTAAAATCAATGAAATAATAGATTATTTTAAAACTAAAGGAGAATAAATATGGAAGGTATAGCAATATTTACATTATTAATAGCAACAGTAGCATTTTTAATAATGCGAGTTATGCAAGAAGAAATAAACGAACAAAAGCAACAAATAGATAAGCTACATTATGAAAATGAAAATTATTTAAAAATATTATCGGATATGGATGTTTTACCAAAAGATAAAGCATATCAAAAAATTAAACAAATGAATGAAAAGTATGACGAAGTTAAATTAAGAATAAAATAGGAGGAAAAAGAATGAGAAGGGATACTTATTATAGCAAATTAGACGATGCATTATTTGGACAAAATGTTAAATGTAAATGTGGACATAGTGTATTCTTACCATCGTATGAACCAATAAAAATATGTTCACATTGCAATAACTATGTATTTAAAGACGAAAAAACAAAATTTAAATTTATGTTATCCAAAAGAGTAGCAGTAGGGAGAGGTTAAAATGGAAGGTATAGAAAGAATTAAGGCATTAGCAAGTGAGATAAAAGACGAAGCATTACTGGAAATAGTTAAATACTTATTATCCAGGGAAGATATGAATGAGAAATATCTTAATGAAGAAAAATCGCTAAAACAAATGATTACATTTATAAGATCAGAAGCAAAAAAAGTTGCAAAAGATGGCATGGCAATGATTAAGGATGATGTTGTATTTGGATGGGCCATTCACTATTTTGATGAGGCAAATGAACAATTAGGATTAATTAAGAAAGAAGAATTTAAAGAAAATACACAAGAGCAAACACCAAAATTATCTAAAGAAGTACAAGCTCAAATTAAATCAGTTAAAAAAGAAATAAAACCAGAAGGCGCATTACAACTTAATATATTTGATATATTGGAATAAAATATGAGAATTAAAAAAAGTATAAAAGATATGCTTGATAGGTACGATGAACAAAATCCGTATCTACCAAAAAGATTCTATAATTACATTAGCAAAATAAAACGTAGTCATAGATTAATTATTAAATATAAAAATAAAAATTATAAATGTGGTAACTGCAGTTATGAGTTTAGTACAAAAAATAATTTTAAAGTTGATACTTATCATAAATGTCCCAATTGCAAAGGTAAATTTTTAATAAAGACTGCAAAACTAAGACACTATAAAATGTGTGATGTTTTCGCAATATTAACTAAATTTGAAGACAAATTTATAATTCGAGCTTTTGAAGTAGAAACAATGTATAAAAATAGTGAATATAGCAGCCATACTTGTGAATATGCTCGCTTAACCTATGATAAATACCTAAGACAAATAAGTGAAGCCTACAACGGTAATATAAGCGCAACAATAAGTGGAAAATTTGTTAATCATAGTTCATTTATGAATAATGATTGGAAAGAAAATGGAAGCTATTACCATACTATAGGCGAAGTTTATAAGTTATATCCTTATAATTTAAAGAAAACTCTTAAAGACACTCAATGGGAATATTGTCAAATAGATAAATATGCAAAAAAAATTGAATACTTTAATATAATAGATTTTTTACATGCTAGTTCGAATAAAACAGAATTGTTAATAAAGAGTGGTCTTTACAATATTGTATATGATTATATCAGAGGAAGACACTATTATAATTTGCCTAATCTAGATTATAAATTTATAAAAAATAATCTCAAATATATAAGGAAACATAAACTAAATTATAAAGAAACTGCTGTGTTCCAATATACCATGCTAGAGGACATAAAGCTTATAAAAAAGTATGGCAGATATGACCTGGATTATAATGTATTAAAAAAATATAACATTAATTTAGAATTTGCAAATAAAAATATTAGATTTTTGTCTAATAATTTAAGTGAATATTACGATTATCTAAGATTAGCTGATAAATTAGGTTATGATCTAAAAAATAAAAAAATTTTATATCCTCAAAATCTATTAAAAC
>JAGKUT010000081.1 GCA_021152765.1 Actinomycetes bacterium | reverse complement strand
AAAATGATGAGTATTCAGACATAGATGATAATAGTATTTTTTTTATATTTGTTTTTTCTAATTCCTGTTTTACTAATGGATAAAACCTATCCATACATATTAGTAGTTTTGTATTAGTGTCATCTATGTATTTTTTTCCATTTACTTTTAAGTAGTTTGGATTTACAAACTGTGCTGTTGCACCTATTCTATTTAGAGCAGCAAAATTTAGCATTGTATCTAGTGTTCCTGCGGAGCAGATACTAACCATATCTCTGTTTTGTATACCTATTTCTAAAAATCCTTTAGCATATACATTGACCATTTCAAAAAATGTTTTATAGTCTATTGATGATCCGCCTAAACTTTCAAAAGCAGTTATTTTTAAATTTTCACTACTTCTATCTTCAATATTATCAATTATTGTTTTTTTTGTTACTTCCATACGTTCACTCCTTCGACCTATACTATTTATTTAATTATATCACATAAAAAAAAATAATCACAGTTTTCCTGCAATTATTCTTCAAATTGTGAGTTATATAGATTTGTATAGAAACCATTCTTTTTCATTAATTCTTCGTGATTTCCTGTTTCTATTATATCTCCGTCTTTCATGACAAGTATCAAGTCTGCATTTTTGATTGTTGAAAGTCTATGTGCGATTATAAATGATGTTCTACCTTTCATTAATTCATCCATTGCTTTTTGAATTAATACTTCTGTTCTTGTATCAACACTACTTGTTGCTTCATCGAGTATTAATATTTTAGGATTGGAAAGAATTGCTCTCGCTATCGTTAAGAGTTGTTTTTGCCCTCCTGAAATATTATTTGTATCTTCATTGAGTTCCATGTTATATCCATCTGGTAAGGTTTTTATAAAGTGATGAGCGTGAGCACTAATTGCTGCTTTTTTTACTTCTTCGTCTGTTGCGTCTAGTTTTCCATATCTAATGTTTTCCATTACTGTTCCTGAAAAAACCCATGTATCTTGTAATACCATTCCAAACAGATTTTTATATGTGTTATCGTCTATTACATTTATATTTTTTCCATCTACAAGTATTTCACCTGCATTTAGTTTATAGAACCTCATTAATAGTTTTACAATAGTTGTTTTTCCTGCTCCTGTTGGTCCAACAATTGCGATTTTTTGTCCTGCTTTTATCTTTGCATTAAAGTTCTTTATGATTATATTTTCATCGTATCCGAATTTAACATTTTTAAATTCTACTTGTCCTTTAATTTTATTAATATCTACTTTTTCTTTCTTTTCTTTCTTTTCTTCTGGTTCTTCTAGAAATTCAAATATTCTTTCTGCTGCTGCCATCATTCCTTGTAGCATATTTGAAATCTGAGCAATTTGCGAAATTGGTTGTGTGAAGTTTTTAGTATATGTTATGAATGATTGGATATTTCCTATTGTTATTCTTCCTTGTATAGCGAAGTATCCTCCTATTATGGATATTAATACATATCCTAGGTTTCCTATAAATGCCATTATTGGGTGCATCAATCCTGATAGGAAACCGCTTTTCCATGCTGCTTCATATAAGTTTTCATTCTTTTTGTCAAACTTTTTCATCATTTGTTCTGTTGCATTGAATGATGTTATTATATTATGTCCAGAATACATTTCTTCTATTGTTCCATTGATATCTGCTAAATATTTTTGTTGATTTTTAAAATGTTTTTGTGATAAACCTACTATTGTTCCCATTAGTAATACTGATACAGGTACTATTGCAAGTGCAATTAATGTCATTACCCCATCAATACTTAACATCATGAATAGAATCCCAATTACTGTTATCGCATTTGTTAGTAATTGTGTTATACTTTGGTCCATATTTTGACTTAATGTATCTACATCATTTGTTACTAGTGATAATGTTTCCCCATTTGTCTTTTTATCAAAATACGACATTGGTAGTCTATTTACTTTTTCTGATATTTCTTTTCTTAATTTATATGTTGTTTTTTGAGATATACCAGTCATTATAAATCCTTGAATATATGTGAAAATTGCACTTATTATATAAAGTATTAATAATCCTAATAACATTGTTTCAATTTTATTAAAGTTTATTCCACCAGTATTTGTTATTTTTCCTATAAATCCATTTGATAATTCTGTTATTGCATTTCCTAGTATCTTAGGTCCAATTATTGTAAAAACTGTTGATAGTATCGCAAATATAAAAATTATTATAAGGCTTAACTTATATTCACTCATATATTTTATGAGTTTTTTAGTTGTACCCTTAAAATCTTTCGCTTTTTCTAGTTTTGGTCCTCTATTTTTCATTTAGTTCCTCCTCTGTTACTTGCGATAGTGCGATTTCTTTATATATATCACATGTACTCATTAATTCTTCATGACTACCTATTCCTACGATTTTACCTTCATCTAGTACTATTATTTGATCTGCATTTAATACTGTGCTTATTCTTTGAGCTACTATTATTACTGTACTTTCTTTTGTAGCTTTCTTTAATTCTTTTCTTAAGTTTTTATCTGTTTTAAAATCTAGTGCTGAGAAAGAGTCATCAAATATATAAATACTAGGATTCTTATATATTGCTCTAGCAATTGAAAGTCTTTGTTTTTGACCTCCTGATACATTGGTTCCACCTTGTGAGATTTCTTCTTTGTATTTTTTAGGTTTTTCATTTATGAATTCTTCTGATTGTGAAATTTGAGCTGCTAGTTCTAATTGCTTTTTATTTATTTTTTCTTTTCCAAACGAAATATTTTCTTCTATTGTTCCAGTAAACAATACCCCTTTTTGTGGTACGTATCCAATATTTTCTCTTATATCATATAGGCTTAAATTTTTCACATCTATTCCATCAATTAAAATCTGTCCACCTGTTACGTCAAAGAATCTTGGAATTAAGTTTATTAATGTCGATTTCCCAGAGCCTGTTCCTCCTATTATCGCAGTTGTTGTTCCAGGGGTTGCTTTAAATGAAATGTTTTCTAGTATATCTTCGTCTGCATCATGATATCTAAAGTAAACTTCTTTGAATTCTACTGTTCCTTTAAACTTATTTCCAATATCGCTTACTACTTCTGGTTCTTCTATTTCTATATCTTTATCAAATATTTCTGCAATTCTTTTGATTGATATCCATGCTCTTGGTATCATTATTGAAATTACTGATATAAGCAAGAATGACATTATTATCTGTATTGTATATTGTATGAATGCCATAAGTGTTCCGATTTGGATTGTACCCATATCTATCTTTTTAGCCCCAACATATATTATTAAAATACATATTGCATTCATTAGGAATGTCATTGTAGGCATCATTAAAATCATTATTCTATCTACAAATAGATTTACTTTTGTAAGTTTTTTATTTACTTCATCAAATCTTTCTTCTTCATTTTTTTCGTTCTTGAAAGATCTAATTACTGGTAACCCATTTAGTATTTCTCTAAATACTAAGTTTATTTTATCTATTAATTCTTGTACTAATTTAAATTTAGGCATTGCGATTATAAATAGTAAAACTACTAATACTAATATTATTGAAACCGCTAATATAATTATAAAGTTCATTTCATTGTTTATAACTTTTAATAGAGCTCCTATTCCCATTATTGGTGCGAATATCATAATTCTTAATAGCATTGTTATAAACATTTGTACTCTATTAATATCGTTTGTACTTCGTGTTATTAAGGAAGCTAGTGATATTTTTTTGAATTCTTTGTTTCCAAATTTCATTATTTTTTGTACTACTTCTTCTCTTAGTGTTTTTCCAAATTTAGCTGATAACCTACTTGTTAGGTATGATGTTATTGCCGCAATAATTGCTCCTAATAAGGCAAGTGATAACATTTTTGTTCCAGTATTTTTAATATAGTTATTTTGTGTTTTCGAAATATCTATATTAAGTTTTTTATATTCATTTTTAACATAGTTTATTCCATATTGTACTTTTAATTTTTCATCTATATTCATATATTGTGCTACTGAAGATTGTCCTTCTAAATTCATAGTTGATGCTAAATTAAATAAATCTTCTTTTGAATTAATTTTGTTTAATAGTTCTTTATCTTTCATCTCTATCATTAATACTGCTAGTTCTGGATCTATTAATATTTTTGATAGTTTTTCTTGTTCTTCTTGTGTTGGTTCTTTAAGTATATATATATTTCCTTTTAATTCATATTTTTCTTTTACAGTATATGAGTCTTCTTCATTCATAAATATTAAAAGTTTGTTTAAATCTTCTTTTAGTATTTTTTCTGGTACGTTACTCTCTATTCCATTTTGACTTATTCCAACATCTACTATTTTTGATGTATAGTCTGGAAGTCTTAAGTCACACATTGCTTGAATGAAAAGGAAGAATACAACTATAATCATTGTTAATGTATGTCTTCTTAAGTGCCTAAAGAAAGTTTTCATTTTTCCTCCCTATATATTCCTCTTTTTAGTATATCTAGTTGTTTTTTTATTTTTTCTCTTACTTGGTTGATACGTTCTCTTTGTTGCCATTTTCTAATTCCTTTCGTTTTCCGATTACCGTAATATAATACTATTTTTGAATCAAAAATGTCAATCAAAACAGAAAGCTTTTTAAAAATTATAACTGTCCGCTGTACTTAAGCTCCTCCAGATGCTCAATCGCCTTATCAGTCGCAATACGTCCCTTGGGGGTACGGTTGATAAAACC
>JAGKUT010000080.1 GCA_021152765.1 Actinomycetes bacterium | reverse complement strand
GCTTCGTTCATTCATCTCTTGGAGAAGTTCGTATCCATACATATCACGACCTTGTAATAAATGTAACAAGATCATCTCAACGGTTCCACGCTTTAAATTTTCGCGGACCTGCATATAGAAACGTTTCCTTTCTGGTTATTTAAAGCAAATAACTATGGATAAATAAATTCTAACATACAAACAATCCGCTGTCAATACTATACAGCGCAGAGTAACGACTATTTTATTGTTAATTTCAACAAAAACTTATTACTATATTTATTTTATCATACAAATCATGTCTTGTCAATACTATACGACACAATATATTGTTGACATTTCAAATATTATGATGTATACTATTACCAAGAAACGGAAAGAGGCATATATTTTGAAAAATTTGGTTACGAAAGGAGGCGTGACAATACAGTTTTTCAAATAAAAAAATAATTAATGTATAATAAGGAGGTATGTATGGTCAAGGTGAAAAATTTAAACGGAACATCAAATCGAGTTCCCTCGGACGGCTCTTCTTCGTGGCAAGAATGGTGGGAGAAGAAGAAAAAAAGAAAATTTGGTGAGTGCTCCAGAATCAATTGCTCTGTTAAAGCAGAGGTCGGAGCTCATGTTCAAAAAGCTTTATTAAATGACAGAAGATGGTACATAGTTCCTTTATGTAGGGCATGTAACTCATCTAAAAGTGAAAATGGTTTTTATGTGGATGAAAAAGATTTAGAGCCAGTTAACCAGTAAACTTCATTTTAAAGCTTTCATTCATTTTATTACAATAACTAATTTAAAAATAGGGGGTAAAACATTATGTATAAATCAGGTTTATAAAAAGAATACTCCAGAACGAGAAATATATCGGGGACTGCCTGCTGCAAAAGACCTATACTATTGATTGTATATCACATAAGGCAGTCAAAAATAATGGCGAACGTCCAATGTACTATGTAAGCGATTGTCACCCTGCGATTATTGACAAAAGCACTTTTAATATAGTACAGCAGGAGATCTCTCGCCGTAACGCCAAAAGAAGCGTTTGTACGAATACTGTTACGGAACAGGGACGTTATAACAGTAAATACGCCTTGACAGAGCTTCTTATATGCGGTGAATGTGGTACAGCTTATAGACGATGCCGCTGGACTTCGCATAACAGGGACAGGACAGTGTGGCGATGCATTAACCGTCTCGAACACGGTCCGAAATACTGTAAATCCCCTACTATTGACGAAGAGCCGCTTCATAATGCTATTGTTAGAGCTATAAATGAGTTCTATAACTGCAGCGATGATATTGCCAATATATTGAAATCAGCAGCTGATTCTGTCCTTTCAGGGGCAAATGATGGTGAAATAAAGCAGATCGAGCAGCGGCTCAAGAATATAGACCAAGCTCGCAATGACTTTGTAAACCTTATTGCAACAGGAGCGTGTGCTCCCGATTCACTCGATGACGAGTTTGCAAGTCTGTATAGCGAAGAAGAACGGCTGAGTCAGAAGCTACTTTCGCTCAAAGCTCAGGCAAATACAGAATCAAATGAGCTTGCAGATGAGATAAAAGCTGATATTGACAACAGCAGCTTTGAACTTCAACAGTATGATGATGTATTGGTGCGAAAGGTTGTTGAATGTGTAAAAATACTCAACAAAGAAGAGATATGCGTCACTTTTAAGGCTGGATATGAGATGAATACTGATTTATGAACATGAATCAAAGATAGGTTTATTTATTAACGCCTGCGGTTGCAGTCGTTGTGATATAGAAATAACATTTTGTAGTTTATTTTAGTCTGAATACATACTATTCTATTGATTAATCATATAAAATATGCTATAATTTAATAAGAATTAATATAAAAAGGTAGGAAATGGAGGATTAAATGGTTTTTATTAGTGGTATTCATGGCGTAGGAAAAACATATTTTTGTAATATCATAAAAGAAAAAATTGGTATTCCTACATATTCCGCCAGCGACTTAATATCCAAAATACGAAACACTTCATTTGATAAAAATAAAATTGTACCAGATATAAATGAGAATCAAAAATTCCTTATTATGGCGGTTTCCAAACTAAGAGCTTCTGAAAAACCTTTTGTTCTAGATGGACATTTTTGTTTATTGAATAAATTGAATGAAATTCAACGCATTCCGTATAAACTGTTTCTTGATTTAAAACCAGAGACTATTGTGCTATTGACTGAAAAACCGGAGATTATTGTTGAGCGACGTAAGAAACGGGATAATCTTAACATATCGATTGAGAGCATAGATTGCTTTCAGGAGGCTGAAGCAACGTATGCTGAGGAGGTTGCCGATAGGATAGGAGCAGATTTATTTCAAATGGACATGAAGACCTAAACAAGGCAATTGATTTTATTAGTAATATATATTGTAAATAGTACGAGTAATGAAGTGCATTAATCAAATTATGCGTATCTTGACACAAAGTAGCGATTGTGATACTTTTTATGTGCTTTTCTTGAACTTTTCACACAGCTATCACACTGATTCGGTATCATATGTCTACGGTAAAATTTGAAAATTTAATATGGACATCTCTAAAAAATAATTGGAGGTGTTCCCCGATGAAAAACAACAAAAAACGTTTATCCTTGAGACAAAAGATGTATAGCATATGGAAAGATGTCATAAAGAGTTATATGTCATTGGTAAGGAAGCGGGAGTTGACGGCGTTGTTTAAATTTATTATGCTTATAATTAAGCTGTTGGTAGTTATTATTAAGCATAAATAAACGCGTCCGTGTTCGATAGCAAGTTTTTATAGAAACTTGCTATCGTTAAACATGGGGAATCACTGGAACTAAATTATATTTATAAAATTTTTTGGAGGTGCAATACGCAGACAATAAGGCCTCTTTTAACTATCTTTTTAAAAAAATCTCGATATTTAATCAACATTATTTATATATCAAGGCTGTATTTGCGAATAACGAATAATTATCACGATGTTTACGTTTAAAAGCCTGTAATATTAAGGCGAATAATGAATTGCTATTACCAAGAGGTGTCTATATTAAATTTCCAAAAATAGGAGGAATTAAATGAACGAAAAAAAAAATGTTTATTATTGGTTACGAATGATAAACAATCTTTCTTCTGAGCAAGTGTCAGAACAACTGCAAATTTCCCTCTCTTACGTTAGGGCAATAGAAACTGGGAAAAAGCAACCTTCTAAAAGATTATTAAGGGCATATGCCAATCTATTTGATATTGATGAAGAAATAATATTTGAATTCTCGAAAAAGGAAATGACTTCAACAAAGAAGTTTTTGCTTATGCTTTTGCAAAAAATATGTAAAGTATGAATAAATAGCATTTTTATCACTTTATAATAATTAAAAATAATATTGTCTATTTACAAACAAAATTCTGTAAATAAGAAATTGAACAAATGAGTTTAGAGAATTGAATATTTATTTCGTTAAGGTGATTTAGATATATAAGTTTTTTCTTACTATGGAAATATTTTTTGTAATGCCGTGTATGTTTATTTGCAGATAATCTCAATAAGGGGAGTATATTATGAGTAATAAAAAAAGTTTTTGTTTATCATACAAACTCAAGGAAGAGTTTTGTAATGAAGAGGTTGTTTTTGACGCTCATATTAATCTATGGAATATAGGGGGAAAGAAGAATAAGCCGTTTATTGATTTCGGAATTCTTATTCATAATTATGCTTTTCTTGAAAGTATATGTTTTTCTGCTCCTTTAAAAACTAAACAAGATAATATAGTTGATCTATCCCATTTTTTAAAAGCTGAAGAAATACAACTAATATTCAATAACAGCAAATACAAATATCAACAAATAAACCAAGTATATAGTAGTTACGTTGATGATTCGGATAAAACAAATTTAATATTACCAATCAAAAAAAATGATAATAATCTATTCTTATCATATATTGATTATGATTCAACTAACGAAGGAAAAAGTAATTTTAGTTTTAAAATTAAATTCTTAGAGTGCGGCATTCCTAATGGAAACGAAATAGAATCAGTTTATATTCGGTTTAGAATTACTAATCTTGAATCAACAAGTTTATTAAGTACTCTTCCTATAAAAAATAACTTCTTAGAAAGTGCTTTTATTGAGCGACAGATTTTAGATTTTAAATTGAACAATGTAAGAAATATCGACAAATATGATTTGTCAGATATGGCAAAGGATGGATATTCTCTAGCCCAATTTAGAAATATTCATTTATTTGTAATGGTTCCCTCTGATTATGAAATAACAACTTGGGGCAATTTTTCAGAATGCAGACAGTTAGAGAAGGATGAGTGGAATAATTATTTAGGTAATAAAGCAAATATAATTACAAGTGATATTTCTGCATATCATTGGAAATACAAATCAAATTCAGACCGTTATGTAGATGAATTTGCACAACTAATTAAAATGGAGCATAAATCAACTAATATGTTCCTAATTATTGTATATTGTTTTATTGCTATTCTATTGGGAATTGCAGGAAATGTATTATATGATTTGATAAAGATGTTAATTGGAATATAAATTCGCAAAATTACATGATTGGAGGAAGAAAAATGTCATATAGTTTATTTTCTATAAAAGATTTGGAGATATTACAACAAGTTGCTTTTTTTCATAAAATTTACAATTTTTTGTTCCATCTTAATTTTGAATATCCTCAATTCAAGAAGTGGTATAGTGAGTTGTTTGATCATAATTTTATAATAAATAAAGAAAGAGATATTATAATC